>CACACV010000001.1 GCA_902531025.1 uncultured Pelagibacteraceae bacterium
AAATACCTCTACCAACCTCTGCAGCCATTGCACATTTTAAGTATACTGGATTAAAGGGTGTACTTGAGGTTGGTTCTAAAAATACAGAATCTTTAAAATCAGGACAAGTAGGATCCTTATGATTATATAATGAACCCAAATTATAACTGTCTCCCCCGTCAGGTCCTCCAATTATTGTTCCTTTTTTATGACCGTTCTTATTTCCTTTTGTACATGCCCATGCAAATCCATTTACATGCATTAATTCGTGTAATGTAATTAGAATTCTTTTATTAGCACTTCGATTATGTTTGCTTTTTAAAAAAATATACCCATGGTGAACGCTCCCTTGTCCGCCATCTCTATGTCCTACATCAACCCATGCAAAGTATAATTTATTAGGATTATTAAAACCTAATTTTGTTAAGTAAGCGTCAGGGTAATTCATCCCATAGTTTCCTTTATATTGTTTATCAAATCTAACAAAAGAAATATCCATTTTGCCATCTTCTCTTAAGTCATACCTAAACTTCTGATTGCCCTTTGTCATTTCAAGCATTTTTTCATTGGCCTCTAATAATTCTTTCTCCATTTTTCCGTTTATATCCCATTCATTATCTTCACTATCTTTATTTAGTAGGTATATAAAATGTACTTGTGGTTCATCTGAAATATCAGGTTGATCCTCAAAATATCTTCCAGACCTTTCGTCTGACGCAAAAGAAAGTGATGAATACAAGAAAATTGTTAAAATAAGAAATATATTTTTCATATCATTAAAATATAGACTTTGAATATTTTTTCCAGTTTTCCTGGTATCTAATTGCATTTTTCTTAACAGCTTCAATTTCCTCATCAGTTAACTGGCGAATTACTTTTCCAGGTGAGCCCATTACTAATGAGTTATCTGGAATTTCTTTATTTTCTGTAATTAATGATTTAGCTCCAATGATACAATTTTTTCCAATTCTAGCCTTATTGAGAACAACAGCTCCAATACCAATTAAAGAATTATCATCAATTGTACAACCATGAAGCATAACCAAGTGACCTATGGTTACATTCTTTCCAATTTTTAAAGGGTAACCTGGGTCAGTGTGCAAAACACTCCCGTCTTGAACATTTGAACCCTCCCCTATGTGAATATTTTCAATATCCCCTCTTAAAGTGGCATTAAACCAAATACTTGAATTTTTTTCTAATGTCACATCTCCAATCACAACAGCATTGGGTGCTACCCAATTTTCGCCAGAGTTTTTTGGTTTTTTATCTTCCAAATCGTAAAACATAAATTATATATTCTTTTAACATGGCACTTACAAAAACTCCAATATGTGATTTTGGTAAAAAAGCAGATCAGTTTGAACTAAAATCTGTTGAAAATAAAATTATTTCTTTAAACGATATTAAAGGAGAAAATGGAACATTAATTATGTTTATTTGCAATCACTGCCCTTATGTAAAAGCTGTAATTGAAGAAGTAGTTTCTGACTGTAAAGAACTAGAAAAAGAAGGAATTAAATCTGCAGCAATTATGTCTAACGATACAATTAATTATCCAGATGATTCATTTGAAAAAATGATTGAATTTTCAAATGATAATGAATTTAACTTTCCTTATCTAATAGACGAAAAACAAGAAATTGCTAAAAAATATGACGCTGTCTGTACACCAGATTTTTTTGGTTATAATAATAATTTAGAGCTTCAATACCGTGGAAGAATTAGAGAATTAAAAAATTTAGAGCCTGTTCAAGATGATGAAAGCGATTTATTAAAAGCAATGAAAATGATTGCTAAAAAAGGTCAAGGGCCTAAAGATCAATTGCCTAGTATGGGTTGCAACATAAAGTGGTTTAAAAACTAATGTTTTTAATTGTTACAAGAACATTTCCTCCTGAAGTTGGTGGAATGCAAAATTTAATGTGGGGCTTGGCAAAATCACTCTCTAAAATAGACTTAATAAAAGTATTTGCTGACTATAGTGAAAATCATGAACAGTTTGATAAAGATGTATCATTTTCAATTGAGAGAGTAAAAGGGATCAAATTATTAAGAAAATACAGAAAACCTCATTTGGTAAATGAATATTTAAATCAAAATTCAAAAGTAAAATGTATAGTTTCAGATCATTGGAAAAGCTTAGAATTAATAAAATCTAACAAAAAGAAAATTTGTTTGATTCACTCAAAGGAAATTAATCATACAAAAGGATCAAGAACTAATAAAAAAATTTTAGAAGTATTAAATAATGTAGACCACGTAATTGCAAATTCTAAATTTACAAAAAATTTAGCTATTGAACTTGGTGTCGAAGAAAACAGAATAAAAGTAATTAATCCGGGTGTTGATCCAATTTCTGAAATACCAAAAAATGATCTAAAAAAAGCTGATGAAATATTAAAAGGGAAAAAAAATAGACTTATTACAGTTTCAAGATTTGATAAAAGAAAAAATCATGGAAAAGTAATAATGGCAATTCGAAATCTTAAAGAAATTTATCCTGATATTATTTATACATGTATTGGCTATGGTGAAGAAGAAGAAAATTTAAAAAAATTAGTTATAGAACTTAAATTAGAAAATCATGTAATTTTTTTAAGAGATGTTCCTAACAATTTAAAAAATGCTTTAGTAGCTAAGTCAAATATCTTTATCATGCCTTCGATAATACATAAAAATTCTGTTGAAGGTTTTGGTATTGCTTTTATTGAAGCTGCTCAATATGGCATTCCTTCTATAGGGGGTAAGGACGGAGGTGCTTCCGACGCAATTATACATAACAAAACTGGGCTTATTTGTGATGGAAATAACTTAGATGATATTTATTCGAGCATAGACAACCTTTTTAAAAATAATAAATACTTAGAATGCGGCAAAGAAGCAAAATTGAATTCCCAAAACTTTCAATGGGATAAGATTATTGAAAGCTATAAAAGAATCTTATAAAGTTAATATATGATCGAAAAATTTAATGGATTATTTTATTTTATAGTATTTCTAGCACATTTTATTGGAATAGCTGTTTATTGCTTCCAAACAATTGTTGGAACAAAAAAGTTTATGGATAAATTTGATATAGATCATAACGCTGCAATTATTGTTCGATTTGTTGGGGCGCTAATGATTGGTTGGGTAATAATGGCGCTTTACATAATGTTTGTAAGGCCTAACGGAGTTGAGGGAACTTGGGCGTTCTTTAATCTATTGGTAATTATACATGCTTGTGTATTTTTAACAAATTTTTACTCAATTAAAATTGACAAGACCGGAGTAAATGAAAAAACCTCAAATGAAGGAATAATTGCTCCGATAGTTTTCTTAGTATTAAGTTCAATTCTTGTATACGGATTATCAGATAAAATCTATTTATCTTAAATTTAATTAAAATTTTCCTATTTTTTTTGATCCTGAGTAAAAAATTTTACTTAATTCCTCATTAGCTTTTTTTCTAGTTTTAATGTCATTTTCATTCATTAATTCAGTAGGTCTTTTAACGTGTTCATGAAATTTGAAAGTATCATTTCCTCTTGCTTGTTGAACATATATTTTACCCAAAACTTCATCTACATTAGTTCCTATATAGCTCTGAATAGCAAAACCAATTCTTCTTTCTTTGCTTTTATTAAGTCCAGATCCATGAATAATTGTAGGATGGTGCAGTGATAGTTGTCCAGCTTTTAATATGACAGGTGTTGATTCGTTAATTGGAATATCTTCAATTGTTTGGCCTCTTGTCAAAAGATTATTTTCATCAAACTTTTGATTATGAAATTTTAAATCTTTTTTATGAGAACCTTTATACATTCTCATACATCCATTTTTCTCATTTGAATCTGTTACAGCCAGCCAGGCTGTAACCCAGTTATATGGTTCAAGACCAATATACTTTGCATCTTGATGAAAACTAACAAAACCTTTTTTATCAGGATTTTTAATGAATAAAGTAGTCCCACAAACAAGTATATCTTTTCCTATAATGCTCTCAACGGCATCTAATATTTTTGAATTGTGAGAAACTTTGTCAAGAATTGGTGAGATGAGATGAGCATAGTTTCTTCCTAATCCTTTGAGCTCATCAGGCCACTTTTTCTCTATATATTCAATTTCTTTTTTAACTTCTTCTGCTTCTTCTTTTGATAAAACATCTATAGGAGCAATATATCCATCCTCTTTATATTGTTGGATTTCCTCATGCGATAAATTGGGCATATATTTTTATTTATCAAATTTTTTATTTATCTCTTTCTTACAATATTCTTCTGCTTCTGCTTTGGTCATAGCATCGGATTTATTTTTTTGTGCTAAAATACATGCTGAGATAGACTTGTTTTTCCCATAATCTCCGTAGTTAACTCTTGTGAAATACAGTGCAATTATAGCTAGAATAATAAATAATATAAATTTAATATTTTTTTTCATACACTTGTAAAATAAATTTTTTATTGCACCTTAGTAGATAGCCATTGACAATAAATTTCAATTAAAAAATAGTTTTAATTTTTTATGTTTTGTTAATAGAATATGTTTATAAATTTATTTTAAAAACAAATTTTATGACAAAAGTTGCAATCATTGGAACAGGGCCTTGTGGTTTATCAATACTAAGAGCCTTTGAGCATGCTGAGAAAAAAGGTGAAAAAGTTCCTGAAATAGTATGTTTTGAAAAACAAGATGATTGGGGAGGACTTTGGAACTACAGTTGGCGAACTGGGTCTGATCAATATGGAGATCCTATTCCTAATAGTATGTATAGATATCTATGGTCAAATGGACCAAAAGAATGTTTAGAATTTGCAGATTATTCTTTTGATGAACATTTTGGTAAACCCATTCCTTCCTTTCCTCCACGAGAAGTTTTGTATAATTATATAATTGGTAGAGTTAGCAAAGGAAATATTAAGAAAAAAATTAAGTTTAGTACTAGAGTAACAAACGTTACTTACAATTCTGATAAGTTTGAAGTGAGTTACCAAGATAAAAATAAAAATAATATTTCAAAAGATCATTTTGATTATGTAATAGTTGCTACCGGTCATTTCTCTGTGCCATTTATTCCAGAGTATAAAGGAATGGATTCATTTCCTGGTAGAATAATGCATTCTCATGATTTTAGAGATGCTGAAGAGTTTAGAGATAAAAATGTTATAGTTTTAGGAAGCAGTTATTCAGCTGAAGATGTGGCTCTACAATGTAACAAGTATGGGGCTAAAAGTGTTACAATAGGATACAGACATAACCCAATGGGTTTCAAATGGCCTAAGGGTATGAAAGAAGTTTATTATCTAGATAGACTTGAAGGTAAAAAAGCAATTTTTAAGGATGGAATAGAACAAGATGCTGATGTTATAATTTTATGCACAGGTTATCTGCATTATTTTCCATTTTTAGAAGAAAATTTAAGTCTTAAAACTGGAAACAGATTATATCCGCCAAAATTATATAAAGGAGTTGTGTGGCAAGATAATCACAAACTTATGTATCTTGGAATGCAAGATCAATTTCATACTTTTAATATGTTTGATTGTCAGGCGTGGTATGCCAGAGATGTTGTAATGGGTAAAATACAAATCCCAGATGATAATGAAATAGAAAAAGATATTAATAAATGGGTTTCAATGGAAGAAAAATTAGAAAATCCTGATCAAATGATTGACTTTCAAACTGAATATACAAAAGAGCTTCATAAAATGTCAGATTATCCAAAAATTGATTTCGAACTTATTAGAAAACATTTTAAAGAATGGGAGCATCATAAAGTAGAAGATATCTTAACATATAGAAACAAGTCATTCTCCTCCCCTGTTACAGGTTCTGTTGCACCTGTTCATCATACACCATGGGCTTCAGCTATGGATGACTCTATGAAAACTTTTTTAAAGCAATAATTATTTAACTTTATTTATTAAACATTTTTTTTAATGCTTCCTCAGAAGCATCACAGACTCCTTTTTCGGTAATTAAACCTGTTACATATTTTGCTGGAGTTACATCAAAAGCTAAATTCATTGCTTTGCTATTATTTGGATAGATTAATATTTTTTTAACATTGCCTGCATCATCTTTACCCTCAATATGAGATAATTCTTCTGAATTTCTTTCTTCTATTGGAATTTCTTTATAATCTTTAATATTCCAATCAATAGTTGAGCTTGGAAGTGCTACATAAAAAGGAACATTATTATCATGAGCCGCTAAAGCTTTAAGATAAGTACCAATTTTATTACAAACATCTCCGGTTGATAAAGTTCTATCAGTCCCAACGATACACATATCAACATCACCTCTTTGCATTAATATTCCTCCGGTATTGTCTGCAATAATAGTATTAGGAATTTGTTCTTCATTTAGTTCGTGAGATGTTAAATTAGCACCTTGGTTTCTTGGTCTGGTTTCATCTACCCATACATGAATTGGAATTCCTTTTTTATGAGCATGATAAATTGGAGAAGTTGCTGTACCCCAATTAATTGTTGCAAGCCAACCTGCATTACAATGAGTCAAAATATTTACCGTATCCTTCTTCTTGTTATAAATTTCTTCAATAATTTTAAGCCCATTAAGTCCAATATTTTCACAAAACTTAACATCTTCATTGCATATTTCTTTAGCTTCATTGAGAGCTACATGAAAAAGATCGCTGCTATTAATCATTGATATCTTGTTATTCATCCTATGAACTGCCCATTGAAGGTTTATTGCGGTAGGTCTAGATTTAATTAATTCTTCTGCACTTTTTTTTATAAATTCAAGATCTTTATTTTCTAAAATTGCTAAAACTATTCCATATGCAGCGGTTCCTCCTATTAGAGGAGCGCCTCTAACTTCCATAGTATTAATTGCATTAATTGCATCTTTTACTGTTTTAAGATCTTTAATTATAAATTTATGTGGTAGTTTTGTCTGATCAATAATCTTTACAGTATTATTTTTTTCATCAAACCAGATTGTGCGATACTCTTTTCCTTCTATTTTCATTTAATTTCTCCAAACGACTGGGAACCAATCTTCTCTCATCTTTGCTCCATTATTTAAATCTATGCCTTTAAATGGTGGTGATGTTTCTCCGCCTCTATCAATATATTTTACATCATCTCCTATAAAACGCATTGAAAAAGCTCTTCTTGGTATTTTTTCTGTATTACCTGATGAAGAATGAAGAACTTTAAAGTTAAAAAGAACTGCATCTCCAATATTCATTTCTGAATTTAAAATATTTTTTTCCTCATTTATAATATCAGGCATATCCATAAAGTTGCTATCATTACTATACCAAGGTTGGTTATTAGACCATTTGGTTGGTCTTGTTAACTTTGGAAGTTTGTGTGACCCTAATAATATTTTTAAGGAGTTATTTTTTGTAATTGGGTCAAGAGGTATCCAAAAACTACCAGTATCATTTCCATCAACACAATAATAAGGCATATCTTGATGCCATGGGGTTTCTTTAGCTGTTCCTGGATCTTTAACAAATATATGTTCATGGAATAATTGAATAGATTTTGATCCTGTGGCTTCACCAACTATCTGTGCTGCGGGAGATTCTTCAGCAAACTTTTTAAATTCAGATATTCTTTGCCAATTACAATAGTCTTCAAAAAATCTTCCTTCTTTTTTTTTTACATTTTCTCTTGAATGTGGCCCTGGATCTTTTAGGACTTTCTCAAAACCTGCTCTCAGTAAATCAATCCAAGGATTAAAGATATTTTTAATTAAAATTGCTCCTTGATTTTTATAAGAGTCAATTTCTAAATCTGAAAGGTACCTTTTCACTTATTTAAAACTCTACCTGCAACAGTATTTAATTTTTCTATTGTTTTTTTTGATCTTTTGTCTGGAGCAGTAATTATTGCAACGTCTAGACAGTTATTCGTCGGATCATTAGGATCAATATGATTTTCAAAATTATCTATTAAATTTTTAATCATATTTTTTGCTTTTGCAGCATTATCTAAAAGAACTTTAATAACTTTTTGTACATCAACATTTTCATGATCAGGATGCCAACAATCATAATCTGTAACCATTGATACAGATGAATATCTAATTTCAGCTTCTCTAGCTAATTTAGCTTCTGGCATATTGGTCATTCCAATAACATCTGCTTTCCATGATCTATATAAGTTAGATTCTGCTAAAGTTGAAAATTGAGGTCCTTCCATAACAACATAAGTTCCACCTCTTTGATAAGAAATATTTTCTTTTTTTATAGATTCTTCACATGCATTCATCAAAGCTTTAGATGTTGGGTGGGCCATAGAAACATGCGCTACAATATCTTCATCAAAAAAAGTTTTATTTCTTGCAAAAGTTCTATCAATAAATTGATCAACTAAAACAAATTTTCCTGGAGGCAAATCTTCTTTTAGAGATCCTACTGCAGAAACGGATACAATATCAGTTACTCCAAGTTGTTTTAAGGCATCAATGTTTGCTCTAAAGTTTATTTTAGATGGAGATATAAAATGACCCCTTCCATGCCTTGGTAAAAAATAAACTTCTTTATTATTATACTTTGTCTTTAAAATTTGATCCGAAGGATTGCCCCAAGGAGTGGTGATATCTAACAATTCTCTTTCTTTAAATTCTTCTACATCATATAGGCCGCTACCACCTATAATTGCTAATTTATCATTTGCCATAAGTGAAAAATAATTTATTTATTAATATATTTCAAAAGAATTATGGACTTAAAAGAACATATAAGATCGATATATGATTATCCTAAAAAAGGGATACTTTTTAGAGATATAACAACATTAATTAAAAATGAAAAAGCGTTTTGTGAGTGTATTGACCAAATAGTAGAGAGATCTAAAAAATTTCATTTTAATAAATTGGCAGCAATAGAATCTAGAGGATTTGTATTCGCATCTGCAGTTTCTTATATTTTAAAAAAACCATTCATACTTTTGCGAAAAAAAAATAAATTACCTGGAGATGTTCATTCTGTTGATTTCGAATTAGAATATGGCACAGCCACAATGGAAGTTCATAAAGATGCTGTTGATCAAGATGACTCTGTACTTTTGATTGATGATTTAATTGCTACTGGTGGTACAGCTGAAGCAGCGGCTAAATTAATAGAAATTTCTAAAGGTAAAGTTGCTGGATATGTTTTTGTAATAAATCTTTTTGATTTGGGTGGATGTGATAATTTAATTAAAAAAGGTTATAAAGTAGAAAATTTAATTGAATTTCCAGGTCACTAAAAACTAATCAAATTTAAAATCTTTAATATTAGTTGTTTCATATTTTTCAAAAGGCATATGTATCCAAGGGGAATCTTCTAAATAATCTACAGCATAATCAGGTTTAAATTTTGATGTCGATTTGTGCCAAATTACTGCAGTTTTAATTTTTTCTTCAAGATAAAAACCATAAAAATGTTCAAGCCACTTAATACTTTTTATTAATGTTTTGCCAGAATCAGCGAGGTCATCTACTAGCAAAATATGAGATCCAAGATTTGGGGTGGTCTTTGCTAAATCTCTAGAAAATGTAAATTGACCTTGTTGATTTTTAACATCATCACTGTTCCCATGATACGACTCAACAGAAAGTATAGCTAAAGGAACATTAAAAAGACGACTAAAGACATCTCCAACTCTTAAACCACCTTTTGCTATACAAATAACTTGATTAAATTTCC
The DNA here is from genome assembly GCA_902531025.1 of uncultured Pelagibacteraceae bacterium. Lineage (GTDB taxonomy): Bacteria > Pseudomonadota > Alphaproteobacteria > Pelagibacterales > Pelagibacteraceae > Pelagibacter. The sequence continues at coordinate 9,632 of CACACV010000001.1, forward strand.
AATTATCATCATAAACTTTCTTGGCTAGTTGCTCTATCTTTTTATGATAATCTTCCCAAGTTATATAAATATCTTTCATAGTTTTTGGTAGCGGGAAGTGGGATCGAACCACTGACCTCGGGCTTATGAGTCCCGCGCTCTAACCAACTGAGCTACCCCGCCATTAATTTTGTATTGATATATACTACTTATTTTTTTTGTTGCAAACAAGATTTGTCTAACTTCTTTTCTAAGTTTGCCTATAGTGTGCAACTTTTAAAAGATGAATTATGTATTGTATCCCATGCCTTGTAAACTTAATCTATCAACTATTGTTTAACACCAGCTTGGCATTTCAAAAAGCGTACCTCCATACTCCCATGGTGAATCATTTAAATTTTTATCTACAAATGTTCTTATATAAATTGCACATGATTTTAGACCTGTATTAATATCAACAGTAATTGTCTCCTCAAGATATCCTCCTGTTAACTCCATGCATCCTCTATTTGACCTATAAATATTTTTACAAATGTGATTATTCACATGAGTTTTTATTTTATTACTAAAATCAGTTTTATCCTTTGAACTACAGCTGTAATTTATATCTTTGCCTGATGCATCTTTAAAAGTTATATTCTGATTACCGAGTTCACATTCCATTGCTTTGGCTTCTAAAAACTTCATCACTATATCGTGATTTTTTTTAATTACTGTATCCTTTGTTTTAGCTACATAACCATTATAAGTAATTACTCCTACTGCAGCTAAAATACCGATTATTGCTACTACGACTAGTAGTTCTATAAGAGTGAAACCTTTTTGTTTCATCACACAGTTAAATATTTTATTGCAAAAAATATAGTGCCAATTGATGCAAATGTAGAGATAAAAATTGCTTTTATTATATTTTGAGGATTTACATTATAAGCTGAACACAACACTATAGAAGTAACACCGCATGGCGCAACACTTACAAAAAAAGCACCTGGAATTTCTTTAGGATAACCAACATCAAAAATTATATATCCTATAAGTAGTAATATTACTGGAGAAATTATTAGTTTTAAGATTGAAATAGATGCAGTTAATTTGTTGATAACATTATCAGTATGAAAAGATAGTATTATACCTATTGCAAAAAGTCCTACAGGAGATACGCACAAAGCCAAAGTAGATAGAGTATATTCAACAGAGGTATCATCAATTTTAAAATTAAATAAAAATAAAAAAACACCAATTAGAATTGATAATATCATTGGATTAAGAATTATATTTTTTATAAATATTACGAGTTGAACATTTCTTTTTGTTGCAAGTTCCAAAAAAAAAGCAATTAAAGATAGCAAAATTACTCCATCCATTAATATTATACTTGCAACTTGAGTAACTACATCCTCACCAAAATAAATCTGAGTTATAGGTAAAAGTAACGTTACATGATTTGATAGAGCTACAGTTAGAGCCCATATAATCGATTCTGGAATAGGTCTTTTAAAATATTTAGATACAAGTAAAAAAGTAAAAATTCCACATATTGATTGCATTAGAAAGTAAGAAATGATTTGTTTTAAATCAACTTGACCAATTTCACTTTGTACAACAAATTTAATAATTAGAGCTGGAACAGCCACGTAATATAAGAATAAATTTAAAATTTTAGCATGGCTTAAATCAAATATTTTAAATCTGCCAAATAAAAAACCAATTAAAGTTATGAAAATAAAAGGAGTTAATCCTAAAAAGATTGTAAACATAAGTTATTGAATTGTAATTCTATGCATTATTCTATTTCCTTTAAATGGGGTAGCTTGATGCAGCATAGATCTATTGTCCCAAATGGCCAATTGACTCATTTCCCAATCTAAAGAAAATTGAAATTTCTTTTTAATTTGATGATTAAATAAGTATTTTTCTAACTTACTTTCTCTCTTAAGTTTGGAATTAAAGCCAACAAAATGACCAGGGCTACAATAAATTGTATATTTATTATTAATTTTTCTAATAATATTATGTCTAGACTTTAATTCTTTATTAATTTTACCTTTTTCCTTAAATCTTTCTTGAGTAGTGATGGATATAGGGCCTTCTGACGAATAATTACCTTTGTATTTTTTTAATTTCTTTTTAATTTTGTTTGGTAAATCATTATAAGCCAAATACTGAGAACAAAATTCAGTATTAGCTTTTCCTTTTTTTGGCACTAATTTAGATAACAACATTGTAAATCTTGGAGGTTTTTTTGTGTAAATAGAGTCTGTATGAAATTGTTCTCCAAAACTTGGTCCTTTATCAGAAGCTTTTCTTTGAACAACTGTAATTTTTGGATATTTTTTATTTAGACCTTTTAATCTTGGATATTCAGCAAGTTTTCCAAATTTTTTTGCAAATTTAATATAATTTTTTGAGCTTAAGTTTTGTTTTCTAAAATATAACATTCCATATTTTAGAAGAGCTAAATTAATTTTTTTAATATTTCCTTTGTTAATTTTTTTTAGATCGCAGATAATTTCTGCGCCAATATCTTTTTTACCAGAAATAATTTTAAACATATTTACTAAAGAAGTTTTTTAAATGTTTAATTGTTTCTTTTGGATTTTGTTCTGGGATAAAATGTCCTGACTTAATTCCAGAACCATATACTTTATTTTTTGTATATTTTCTCCATATTTTTAATGGATTAAACTGTTTACCCACGACACCCTCTATTCCCCACAAAACTTGAATGGGTATACTTAATCTTTTTTTTCTATCTTGTTTATCATGCTCTAAATCAATAGTTGCTGAAGCTCTATAATCTTCACAAGTAGCATGTATTCTTTTCTTTTGTTTAAAAGCTTGAAAATAAATTTCTTCTGCCTTACCAAATTTGCTATTTCCAGACCATTTATCTAAACAATTCTTCATCCATTTTCTTGGATCGCTCTCAATCATTCTTTCGGGAAGCCACTTGGGTTGTATTAAAAAAAACCAGTGAAAATATGCTTTAGCAAAATTCTTTTCAGTCAGTTCATACATGTCTAGGGTAGGACAAATATCTAGAACGCTCATTGCAATAACTTTTTTTCTATAATCTCTAGCCAACCTATGTGCTACTCTTGCACCTCTATCGTGACCTGCTATACAAAATTTTTTAAATCCAAGCTTATCCATTAACTGAACCATATCTTTTGCCATCTCTCTTTTTGAGTAGTTAATGTGTTTCTTGTCGCTTTTTAAAATGAAGCTTGATCCATAACCTCTAAGATCGGCAACTATTAATGTAAATGATTTTGAAAGTTCATTAGCAGTTTTATGCCACATAATATGAGTTTGAGGATAGCCGTGTAATAATAATAAAGGTGGACCATTGCCTCCCACTCTACAAAATATTTTTCCTCTATTTACTTTGACAAATTTTTTTTTAAATCCTTTAAACATTTTTATCAGTATATTATGAGTTGAAAAAATTGCATTATATCAGTGTATATCATAAAAATTTAATTTGAATTTCTTAAGATGCTCTGTATAAGTTCGGATTTGTGAGAATTGAAGAAGACCTAAAACTGGATTACTCCGATGTGCTTTTTAGACCAAAAAGAAGTACTCTTTCTAGCCGTAAAGATGTAGATCTAAAAAGAACCTATAAATTTAAATACAGTAATAATGAGTGGTCAGGAATTCCAATTATGGCTGCTAATATGGATGGTGTTGGTGAATTAGGTATTGCTGAAAAATTATCTAGTTATGGAATGATTACATGCTTAACTAAACAGCATGATGTTAAGAAGATAAAACAATTTAAAAAAATTAAATCAATATATCCAAATATTGCATTGAGCATTGGTATAAAAAAAGAAGATTTTCAAAACTTAGATAAAGTTTTAAAAGAATATAGCTTTATTAAATTTATTTGTATCGATGTTGCAAATGGTTATTCAGAACGCTTTAGTGCTTTTTTAAAATCAGTAAGAGATAAATATCCAACTAAAACAATAATTGCTGGAAATGTTGTTACAGCAGATATGACACAAGAATTAATTTTAAGTGGAGCTGATATTGTAAAAGTAGGAATAGGCCCAGGCAGTGTTTGTACTACTAGAATTCAAACAGGAGTAGGTTACCCTCAACTAAGTGCGGTTATAGAGTGTGCTGATGCAGCTCATGGATTGGGTGCGCATATGATTGCAGATGGAGGATGTACATGCCCAGGAGATGTAGCTAAAGGTTTTGGTGGTGGAGCAGATTTTGTTATGCTTGGTGGTATGTTCGCTGGTCATGATGAAGGTAAAGGTAAAATTGTAAAATCAAATGGTTCTAAATATATAGAATTTTATGGTTCAAGTTCAGATACTGCAAATAATAAACATTACGGTGGATTATCTTCTTACAGAAGCAGTGAAGGCAGAACAGTAAGAGTAAAGTATAGAGGAAGAATCGAAAATACAATCCAGAATATACTTGGCGGAATAAGAAGTAGTTGCACTTATGTGGGCGCCCCTTCTCTAAAACAACTCAGTAAATGCACAACATTTGTAAGAGTAGCAAAACAATTTAACGATACTTTTGTTAAATAATAAAAAAGGAATTAATAATAACTTTTTCATGTATTGTTTTTTTACTCCTTATAATTCTTGTTATTTAAAGGTTTTTCTAAAACCTCGACTGGATACTTTTGCTTTTCAACTTCAATAAAAATATTTTTATTTTTAAGAGTTTCATAAGTATTTCCTGAATTAACATATCCAAATGATAGATTTTTTTCAAAACAAAAAGAATAATTACCTGAAGTAGTTCGTCCAATTATTTTATCATCTAAATAAATAGGTTCATCATGAAGAAGCAATGGTTCTCCGGGTTTGCTATCTTTTAAGGTAAACATCATTAATCTTTTATCTAATTTCTCATCTTTAATTTTCAAAAGAGATTCTTTTCCTATAAAATCTACATTTTTCTTTAAGCTTATCGCGAATTTTAAACCCGCTTGATATTGATTTTCTTCAGGAGAAATATCATGTCCCCAGTGGATAAACCCACTTTCCATTCTCATAATATCCATGGCATGCATACCACAATGACTTAGTTGATATTTTTTTCCTTTTTCTATAATTAATTTATAAATTTCTTTTGCTTTATTAGTTTCAATGTAAAGTTCAAAACCAAATTCACCAACATAAGATAATCTTTGCGCCCATACTTTATTTTGATTAATTGTGACGTATTTGGCAGTTCCAAATTTGAAATTTTCACTTGAATAATCATCATTACTTAAATCTTTCATTAGATCTATACTTTTTGGACCAAATATACCAAGTACACAATAATCATCTGTAACATCTTTTAAACTAACATTTTCTGATAAATATTTTTCTATGTGAAATTTATCATGCTCTTTGTTGGCTGCTGCAGTTATAATTCTAAAAGCATTTTCTCCAATATTAACAACTGTTAAATCTGTTTCTATACCGCCATCTTTATTTAACATTTGAGTATAAGTGCATTTTCCGAATTCATTTTTAATATTTGCAGTACATATTTTTTGTAGTTCGTCATGAACTGTTTCACCATACAGTTCATATTTAGAAAAAGGTGTTAGTTCAAACAATCCTACATTTTTCCTTGCATTTTTTGTCTCAAATTCTGCTGAAGGATACCAATTTTGATAATTATATGAATATTCATACTCAGCTTTTTTTCCATTTCTTGAAAACCACATTGGTCTTTCATAACCACTAGAAACACCAAAACATGCTCCCGCTTGTTTTAACTCTTCATGATAAGGAATTAATTTTTGATTTCTAGAAGTTTTATGCTGTTTAAATGGCCAATGCATTCCGTAAAGATCTCCTAATGTTTCAGTAATTCTCTCTTTTAGAAAATTGGTATCTGAATGAAAATTTTGAAATCTTTTAATATCATAAATAAATAAATCTTCATTAATATGTCCATTCATTAACCATTCAGCTGTAACTTTTCCAATTCCTCCTCCGCTTCCAATTCCAATGCTATTTAAACCACAGCTAGCAAATAAGTTTTTAATACCTGGTACTTCTCCTAGAAGAGTATTTGTATCTGGCGTAAATGACTCTGGTCCTACAAAAAATTTTCTAATTCCAGCTTTTTCTAAAATTGGAACTCTTTTTAATGCTGCTTCTAAATATGGTTCAAAATGTTCAAAATTTTCAGGAAATTCTCCATATGAAAAATCTTCTGGAACTCTATTAGTTTTATTAAAAGCTGGAATTGATTTTCTTTCAAAAATGCCTATTAGCATTTTTCCTGCATCTTCTTTTAAATACAAACAGTCATCAAAATCTCTTAAAACAGGTATATTTTTTGGTAAATCACTAATGCCTTCTGTAATCACATAAAAATGCTCTGCAGGATATAATGGGATACTAAAGCCAGCTTCTTCGCCTATTTGTCTAGACCACATTCCTGTGGCTAAAACAATATATTCACATTCAATAGTTTGGCCATTAACAATTACTCCAGAAACTCTTCCATTTTTTTTTATAATTTTTTCAACTGGTGATTTTTCAAATATCTTAGCACCTTCTTTTCTAGCTGCTTTTGCTAGTAAATTTGTTACACCAATTGGATCCGCTTGTCCGTCGCCAGGCATAAAAATTCCACCTAGAATATCTTTATCGCTAATAATTGGATATATTTTTTTAATCTCATCAATATTTAATACTTCAACATTTACATCATACAATTGAGCTGTAGTTGCTTGCCTTTTAAGTTCTTGCCATCTTCCTTTTGTAGTTGCAATTGAAAGTGCTCCGTTTAATTTTAATCCACTTGAAAAATCTACTTCTTTTTCTAATTTTTTATAAAGTTCTAAAGAATACTTTCTTATTTTTGTTATCCCTGCTGATGGCCCTAGTTGACTAACAAGGCCAGCAGCATGCCAAGTAGTACCAGATGTAAGCTGATCTCTTTCAAGTAATATTACATCTTTCCAACCAAATTTTGCAATATGGTATGCACAAGAAGTTCCTATAACTCCCCCTCCAATTACAACAACTTTCGTACTTTTTGGTAATTCTTTGATCATAATATTAATTAATTGCTATTATGATTAAAAACAAACAATATGTTCAATGTAAATAGGTCTTTTTATGCCAAATTTTTCATTTACTTCATGTTGCTCCCAATGGTGAGTATGAACTGCAACTGGAATTAATTGATTACTGGGAGTTTTTAAAGTGTAAATAAAATTTGTTCCTCTAAATTTCCTATCAACAACTTCTAACTTTAGATTGCTATCATCATCATGTTCTAAATCTTCTGGCTGGAGCAATAATTTTACATTAGAACCTGATGGGTAATGCTTAATAAATTTACCTTTAATTATTCCTAAATCATCATTCTCAAGTGAGTCTCCCCCTGTAACTTTCGCTGGTATTAAAATTCCTCTATTGAGAAAATTTACTACCTCTACAGAGTTTGGAAAATGATAAACATTATATGGATCATCAAATTGTTTAAGCTGCTTATTCAAGATAATTCCACATTTATTTCCTAAATAAAAAGCTTCATATGAATCATGAGTTACGATTATTGTTGTAATTTTTAAATCTTTTAAAAGTTTTTTTAGTTGAACTTGTATTTCTTCTTTAAAGCTTTGATCAACATTAGATAAAGGCTCATCTAAAAGTAAAAGATCTGGTTGAGAAATTAAAGATCTTGCTAGGGATGCTCTTTGTGCTTCACCTGCGCTAATTTGATGGGGATAATGATTTAATATTTTATTTATATTAAGTAATTTAATAATTTTATTTATGTTTAATTTCTTTTTTTTACCTGAATTTTTTCTTTCTTTTCCAAGTAAAATATTTTTTTCAACTGTATAATGTGGAAATAAAGAGTTTTCTTGAAAAGATAGTGAAATACTTCGATCTTCAGGTTCTACATTTATTTTATTTGATGAAAGAATTTTTCCATTAAGCATTATTGAACCAGAATCGATTTTTTCTAATCCAGCAATAGATCTTAAAATAGTAGTTTTTCCAATACCTGAGGGTCCTAAAAGACATATAATATCTCCCTCTTTTTCTATTGAAAAAGATACGTTGTTCACTTTATTTATGCCACCGACTTTAAATGTAGCATTTTTAATTTCAAAAAAATTTTTACTCATTTGTATCTTTTAAAATATATTTAGATGTAAATAAAATAAAGAAACTTGCAATAATTATCAAACATAAAGATGGAACAGCTGCAGCTTCCAACAAGTCTTCTGAAGCAGAAATATAAGCAGTAGTTGCAAAAGTCTCAAAATTAAATGGTCTCAAAATTAACGTAATTGGCAATTCCCTTATTATTTCTAATGAAATTAATATAATAACAAATAAAAGTGAATTTCTTAAATAAGGAATATGAATATTTAAAAAAGTTTTACTCTTTGAATATCCAAGAAGATAGGCGCTTTCATCTACAGCAATATTCATTTTTTCATATCCTGATTTTATTCCATTAAAAGCCAAAGAATAAAATCTTATAAAATAAACTAATACTAAACCTAAAACTGAGCCAATAAAGATTTTTTTAATTGATAAAAATCCTAATGCCTTAATTACACTTTCATCAAACCATGAGACAAAAGTTATAAAGGCTATAGCAAGAATTACTCCTGGTATCGCGTATCCAGAAATAGACAAAAAGGATAAAATATTTAAAAATTTTTTATTTGAAATTCTATTTCCATAATTGGATATTAAAGAAAAAATTAATAAAACTAAACTTGATAAAGAAACTAGATATAAAGTATTTAACAAGAGATCTATTATCTGTAGACCATTTAAATTTTCTGGAAATTTAATTGTCCAGTATAACATTTGACTTAATGGAAATAAAAAACTAAAAAAAAATAGAGTAAAACAAAAAATAAATGCTAAAAAAGATTTGCTGCCAGTTAGTTTAATCTTTTCTTTTTTTTTAAAACCACCTTTAGTTTCAGCATGAAACTTTGCTTTTTTTCTAGAGAAATTTTCAGTTAAAAATAATATAAAAATAAATAACAAAAGAAAAAAAGATATTCTATTTGCAAATGCCAAATCATCAAAGGTTATCCAAGCATTATAAATTCCAGTTGTTAATGTATTTACAGAAAAAAAATCTACTGCTCCAAATTCAGCTAATGTTTCCATTGCTACTAATGACAAACCTGCAACAATGGCAGGTCTAGCGGCAGGTAATATTATTGAATAAAAGGATTTAAACTTTGAAAAACCAAGATTTTTTCCTAATTCTATTAAATTTTGTGATTGATATAAAAAAGAAGATCTAGTTAATATATAAACATAGGCAAAAAGAGAGAAAGAAATAGATAATATTAGCCCAAACATACCACTGAATTTTGGAATATGCTTATTATATTCTCCATCTCCAAATAAATATTTTAAAATAGTAAAGGCAGTACCGTAATTTTCAAAAAAAGCGAATAAAGAATAAGCATAAATATAAGGTGGCACTGCGAAAGACAGTATTAGAGCCCATTTAAAAAAATTCGCTCCAGGAAATTGATAAAAAGAAACAATATATGCTGAGCCAACTCCTAATATAAATGTTAAAAATAAAACTCCAATCAATAGAATTACTGAATTAACTATGTATTCGATAAAAAAAGTATTTTTAAGTAATTCATAATACTGAGAAGTATCTTCAAAAAAGCTTGAGAAAACTGTTATTATTGGAATTATTACAATAATAGAAATTGCAAACGAACTAAAATACCAAATATTAAATCTCTTTAGCATTGTTTTATTTGAAAGTGAAAATATTCCGCTTTTTTATTTAAATGTATTATTCTATAATATTTATTTGGTGTCTATGATTAAATGAGACTGTGTGTAAAGGAGATTCATCACCACAGACACCAAATATCAAGAAAACTAAAAATTAAAAACTTTAAGGATATGCGGAAACTCCTTGTCTTCAATTTCTGAAAGTTTTCTCTTATTTATTCTTCTATCAATTTTTTTACACTCCTCAGCACATTGCGGACATGACTCGGAAGATTTATTATAATCGATATCAGACATAAATTTTTTTTTAGCTTCCACTAATTATTTCCAACCAGCTGCAGTCATTACTTCTAATGCTGCTGCTTGATTTTTTCCATAACTAGAAACTTTTGTTTTTAGATCTTGTTTAAAATCTAATCCCAAATTGTTTACTACTAACGGACTTGGTGAAACACCAGAAATCATTGGAAACTCAAAAGTATTATTAGTAAAATGCTCTTGAGACTCAGGTGATAACAAAAAGTCAACAAGTGCTATTGCATTTGCTTTATTTGGAGCACCTTTAACTAGTGCAGCACAACTGATATTCATATGCGTTCCTCTATCTTGTTGATTAGGAAAGAATGCTTTAACTTTTGTTGCAGCTTCTTGTTGTTCTGCACCTTTTTTACCAGATAACATAAGAGCTAAGTAATATGTGTTAGCAACAGCAATATCTGCTTCTCCAGCAGCTACTGCCATAATTTGTGCTCTATCATTTCCTGTAGATTCTCTAGCCATGTTAGCAACAACTCCTTTTGCCCAAGCGGCAGCAGCTTTTTTTCCATTATTTTCAATTAATGAAGCTACAAGAGATTTATTGTAAATGTTGCTAGATTTTCTAATTACTAATCTGCCTTTCCATTTTGGATCAGCTAAACCTTCATAAGTCATTCCTGATAATTCAGCACCAGTAACTCTTTCTGGTGAGTAGTAAATTATTCTTGCTCTTTTTGCTACTCCAACCCAATGTGGTGTTCTAAAATTTTTTGGAACTGAAGATTTGATTGTTGGTGAAATTAATCCACCTTGTGTCATACCTTTTGCTTGAAAAGCACCACATCTTCCAGCATCAGCCGTGATGTAAAGGTCTGCAGATGAATCAGCGCCTTCTTCGATCATTCTTTTTTCTAAGGCGCCTGATTTACCGTTGATTAAGTTTACTTTAATTCCAGTTGCTGCTGTAAACTTTCCATACAGATCAGCATCAGCTTTATAGTGTCTTGCGTTAAAAATATTTACTTCATTAGCAATTGCAAAAGTAGATATGATTAAAGACAGAATTAAAGATAAAATTGATATTTTTTTCATTTTATTTTCCTGTGTATTTGTTTAATTTGAAAACTATCTATTGCAATTGATAACCATTATCAATGATAATGATTATCAGTATCAATATGTCGCAATGTCAGGTTTTATCAAGAAAATATGACTTTTTTTAAAATTTCCACTCAGAAATTTTACTAAATAAGAAGTTTCTAAAGGCTTGAACTCTTGCTGTATTTTTGAGTGATTGTGGATAAACAAAATGAGCTTCTGTTATAGGTCCTTCTATTTTAGGAAGTACTTTAATTAGATTTGTAGATTGAAAAACTAAATAGTCTGGTAAAGCCGCTAGTCCTACTCCGCTTTCAACAGCTAAAAGTAATCCCATAACACTATTTACTTTCATAATTGACTTTCTTTTAGCGTTATCTTTCATCCCTATTTTTAAGGCCCAGTCTGGGTTAAACACTGGCGAAGGAGCTCCTTTACCAAATGCTATAAATTTGTGTTTATTTAAATCATTAATTGTCTTTGGCATTCCATATTTTTCTAAATATTTGTTAGATCCATAAATATGGTAGTTAATATCTATTAATTTTCTTTGGATATAATTTAGTTTTTTGGGTCTTCTCATGAATATCCCAATATCTGCTTGTCTGGTACTTAAATCGAGCTCTTTATCATCAAATATCAATTCTACCTCGATTTCTGGGTTTAATTTCATAAATTCTTGGATTCTTGGAGTTAGCCAATGTGTTCCAAAACTTCTAACAGTTGTAATAGTAATTTTGCCAGAAGGTTTATTTTTTTGGTCTCCTAATGAGGTTTCAACTTCCTTAAGTTTGCTTATTACCTCATGTGCAGTTTTATAAACATATTCGCCATTTTCGGTTAAGGTTAAGCCTCTTGCATGCCTTTCAAACAATTTCACTTTAAGGTCTTCTTCTAAAGATTGAATTTGTCTACTAATTGCTGATTGACTTAAGTTTAAATTTACTGTTGCACTAGTAAAACTTCCGGCTTCGGCAACTGCATGAAATATTTTTAATTTATCCCAATCCATAATTATTTATTTAAGTTTATTATATATCTTCCTGTTGTTTCGCCTTTAAGCATTTTTGGATAAACATCTATTAGTTCTTCTAAATTTATCTCTTTAATTGAATGACCAAGTGAATCGAAATCGACTAATTTTGATGCTTCATCCCATAAAAATTGTCTTCTTTTTATTGAAGTATTAACCGAATTAATTCCCCAAAGTTTAACTCCTCTTATTATAAAAGGCATTACAGTTGTGTTTAATTTTATATCTGCTGCGTTTCCGCATGCAGCAACAATTCCAGCTTCTTTTGTTTGGGCTAATACATTTGCTAAAACTTGTCCACCAACTGTATCAACTGCGCCATCCCATAAACCCTTGTCTAAAGGTCTAGAATCTTTGTTTAAATCACCTGTATTTATTATGTTTTTTGCACCAATTGATTGCAAGTATTCTTTATTACTTTCTTTTCCAGTAACTGCAGTTACATTACAACCAAGTTTATTTAAAATCATTACAGCAATACTTCCAACTCCTCCTGATGCTCCTGTAACAATCACACTTTCAACTTTTTCACCAAGCAAAAGTTCTTCTCTAGTAGTTTTTGCTGTAAAAGAACATTGTAAAGCTGTGAGTCCAGCAGTTCCCATTACCATAGCTTGTTTTGAAGTTAAGTCTTTAGGTCTTTTAACTAAAAATTCACCATTAACTTTTGCATATTGAGAAAAGCCTCCATAAAAAATTTCACCTACTCTCCAACCGGTTAAAATTATTTCATCACCTGGTTTAAATTTATCATTACTGCTTTCTTCTACTGTACCTGAAAAATCTATACCTGGAATATGTGGAAATTCTTTTACTAGTCGTGCTCCATTTTTTAATATTAAAGCGTCTTTAAAATTTAAACTTGAATAATCAACTTTTACTAAAACATCTCCATGTTTAAGGAAGCTTTTATCGATTGATTTAATTTCTCTATTAAAATTCTCACCCTCTTGATTAAGTATCAAGGCTTTAAAACTATCTGGCATAATTTAATTATAAGCTTTATTTAGCGATAAATCTCAAATATCTATTTTGATAACTTAGATCTTCTTTAAATTGACCCAAATAATAGTTTGTAACTGTAGTTGCTTGTTCTTTTTTAATTCCTCTCATGGTCATACACTGATGAGTTGAATCAATTGTAACAGCTACCCCTTTTGCATCTAAAGAATCCATCAATGTCGTTGCTATTTGCATTGTAAGTCTTTCTTGTGTTTGAAGTCTTTTTGAAAATACTTCAACTACTCTTGCAAGTTTACTCAAACCAACTACTCTAGTCTTCGGTATATAGGCTACATGAGCAACACCTATGATAGGCGCCATATGATGTTCGCAATGACTTTGTACAGAAATATTTTTTTGAACTACCATATCGTCATAGCCATCGACATCACCAAAAGTTTTATTTAATATTTCTTTAGGATCTTCTCTGTATCCTTTAAAATATTCTTTGAAAGCTTTTACAACTCTTTTTGGAGTCTCTATCAATCCTTCTCTACCCGGATCTTCTCCCATCCATTTTAAAATTTTTATAAATGCCTCTTCTGCTTCTTTGTCAGAAATATTGTCCTTATTAAGCTGATTTTCATTTTTTACTAATTTCATGGTGTGCTTTTATATATATAAATCCTTATTTTTAAAATATTTAATATATTTAGTAATATGTTAGATAATTCCAAGTATATGTTTAAAAAAAGAGAAAATGTCGCTGATATAGAAGAAGGTCCTTTATTATCACCAAAATTTGATAACGATGGCCTAATTCCAGTTATTACAACTTGCTCAAAAACTAAAGAAATTCTGATGCATGGATATATGAATGTAGAAGCTTTAAAATTAACTATCGAAACCAAAGAAGCTCATTATTGGAGCAGATCAAGAAAACAAATTTGGCACAAGGGTAAAACTAGTGGATTCGTTCAAAATGTTACAGAAATTAGAATAGACGATGATCAAGATGCGGTTTGGTTAACAGTAGATATAGGTGATGGTGCAAGCTGCCATGTAGGTTATAGATCTTGTTTCTATAGGTCCATTCCATTAGGTGAAATTAAAAATGGACGTGAAGTCGAAATGAAATTTGAAGAAAAAGAAAAAAAATTTGATCCAGAAAAAGTTTATAAAGGGCAACCAAATCCGACAAAAATATAATGAGCGAACCACAAAAAAATGTTTTGGGTGAAAATCTAGAGGAATGTTCAAATAATCCATTAACTGGATGGTTCAGAGATGGCTGTTGTAATACCGATGAAAATGATCACGGACTGCACACAGTTTGTGTAAAAGTAAATAATGAATTTTTAGAATGGTGCAGAGAATCCGGTAACGATTTAATAACACCTCATCCAGAATTTGGTTTTCCTGGATTAAAAGATGGCGACAATTGGTGTGTTTGTGCAGGTTGGGTTGCTAGAGCTATAGAGGCAGGCAAAGGATGTTCTGTTTATTTAAAAAAAACTCATGAAAATACTCTTAAAGTTGTTCCAATAGAAAAATTAAAAGAACTTGCAATAGATCTTTCTTAATCACATATTACCGTACTTAGGGCCTCCTCCACCCTCAGGAGTTACCCAATTAATATTTTGTGAAGGTTCTTTAATATCGCAAGTTTTACAGTGAATGCAATTTTGTGAATTTATAACAAATTTTTCTTCATCCTGTTCTTTTTGAACCTCATAAACTCCTACTGGACAATATCTTTGCGCAGGTTCATCAAATTTTTCCAATGTATATTTAATCGGCAAATCTTTATCTTTTAATTGTAAATGAACTGGTTGATTATCGGAGTGGTTAGTTCCTGTTAGATATACCGAACTAGTTTTGTCAAAAGTAATTACATTGTCTGGTTTGGGATAATCAATTTTAGGCATTTCATTTGCAGGCTTCAAAGTTTCATAGTCTGCGTGTTTATGTTTTAATGTAAAAGGTAATTTGCCTCTAAAAAGAATTTGATCAATGCCAGTAAAAATTATTCCCAAAATCAAACCCCAACTAAAACTTGGCTTTACATTTCTTGCGGCATATAATTCTTCGTATACCCAGCTCTTCTTAAACCTTTCTTCATAGGATGCTAATTTTTTATTTTCATTTAAACAATCTACAATGGTTTCGGCCGCTATCATTCCGCTTTTCATTGCTGTATGTGAGCCTTTTATTTTTGGCATATTTAATGTACCAGCATCACAACCAACTAATAATGCACCTGGCATATGCATTTGAGGCAAGCTTTGTAGGCCTCCTTCTATAAGAGCTCTAGCACCATAAGAAATTCTTTTACCTCCTTCAATAATTGGTTTTATTGAAGGATGTGTTTTAAACCTTTGAAATTCATCAAACGGAGACAAGTGAGGATTTTTGTAATCTAAACCAATTACATATCCTATAAAAACTTGTTTATTTTCTGCATGATATACAAAGCTTCCACCATAAGTATTTTTATCAAGTGGCCATCCTGCGGTATGCATAACAAGACCTTCTTCATGTTTTTCCTCTTTAATTTCCCAAATTTCTTTAAATCCAATACCATATTGTTGAGGATCTTTTCCCTTATCTAATTCAAACTTTTTAATTAGTTGTTTTCCTAGGTGTCCTCTACAACCTTCTGCAAATACTGTAATTTTTGCATGAAGTTCCATTCCTGACTCAAAACTATCTTTTTTATTACCGTCTTTATCTATACCCATGTCTTGTGTTGCTATTCCTTTTACTGATCCATCTTCTTTATAAAGAACTTCGCTTGCTGGAAAGCCTGGGAATATTTCTATACCTAATCCTTCGGCTTGCTCAGCCAACCACCTGCATAGATTTGCAAGGCTAATAATATAATTATTATGGTTATGTTGAACTTTAGGAAGTAACCATGTTGGCCAACTTAAAGATTTGGACTTTCCTAAAAATAAAAATTTTTCTTTATTAACTTTTGTTTTTACTGGAGCATTTAATTCTTTCCAATTAGGAAACAATTCGTCTAAGGCCCTTGTTTCAAAAACATTGCCTGACAAAATATGAGCACCTATTTCAGATGCTTTTTCTAAAAGGCAGACATTAATATCTGGATTTAACTGCTTTAATTTAATAGCAGTTGAAAGTCCGGATGGTCCGCCACCTACGATTACTACATCGTATTCCATCACTTCTCTGGACATATTATTTTTCTACAGTATTTGATATTTTTGTATAGTGTTTAATTTGTACACTTATAAAAAAAATAGTGGTTAGTTACCTAATGCCTCTGCGGCTTCTTCTGCAGTATAGCTTGTACCATATTGAGCATTATAAGCTGCTACTGCATCTGCAAAACTTCCATATCCCAGACCTGCTGCAGCTTGCTCTAAATTTGTTCCAATACCAATGGCTGCTGCTTCAGCAATGGTATCAGCTACTTGTTGCAAAGAAGTTCCTAATGATCTTGCAATTTGACCTGCTTCAAAAGAACTTACTCTACTCAATAAATCAACACCACCTGCAATATCACTCCAAGTATAACTCTGTCCGTAATAACTTGAGTTTTTCCATGACAAAGCTAATTTTTCAGGATTGTAATTTTTGCTGTATTCTTCATTATAAAATTTTACCCAGTTTGCAAAGTTATCTATTTCTATTCCATAAGATTTTCCTACTAATTTGCTATAATTGTCTAATGATACTGACCAATCCTGATTAAGAAATTCATTAATGTTAAATTCATTTTCTGCAATTTCACTGATTGTTTGGTTCATTTCACTTTCTATGTTGTTTGTACTAGCAACAATTTCACTAAAATTATTAATAGCTAATTGTGCTTTAAGGTCATTTATATTTTCATCTGACATTTTTACCAAATTGCCTTGTCTATCTTGTAGCTCATCTGGCAATTTTCCTTTCCAAGAATTAGCCCAATCATTTTTTGTCCAAACTTTCATATTTTCTACATTACTAAAAGACATTTCTACAACATTTGTATCTAAATCATTTTCTTCAAATTCAGCTATGTATTGATTTACTGGAAAATTGTTATTACTTAAGTTCAAAATTGATTTATGTAAGTTTTTATTATCAATAATCTTTTTATTATTTGAGCTCATTGAAGTTAACATTAATGATTCTTGCTGTTGATTTGATAATTTTTCTGCATCAACTTTAGATAGATCTAAAATATATCTTTTTTTTATAAACTTTTTTTCCGCATTTTTTATTAAAGCACTTGTAAAGTCTGTGCTATCTAAAACTATTAGCAATTTATCACGATCACAATTTTCTCCACATTCCTCTATCATTTGCAGAGATTTTTGAAACATTGAATTAGCAATTTGATACAGTTTATTTGTTTCAGGTTGTATTTTAGATAATGCATTAAGACTTTTATTAACATCTTTAATATTTTTTTTTAATTCTTTTTTGAAGGTTTTCTGATCAATTCTTTTTTCTGCCTTAAGTTCAATATTTTTTACAAAAAGACCATATTTTTTTTTATATATTGTAGTTTCTTTAGATAATTTTTTTTCTTTACCTGTTAATTTATTTGTTTTTTTTTCTCCCTGGATAAGAAAATCATGCATATCCATATATCTTTTTAAAGCTTCCTCTGTTTCATTATCTAGTGTCAAACCTATAGATTCTCTCATAGATTTTCTCGCTTGGTTTAATGAGTATAAATTTTTTATGGCTTTCCTTGTAGTTTTTTTAATGTTTGGATAATTTTTTTTAAATTTTTCTATATTTTTTTTTTCATCTTTAAGTGTTTGCATATAAAAAATTTCAAAATACCCCATAGCTTTCATAGTATTCTCTGGATATTTTGCCATTAAGGCTTTCTTTTTTATGAAAGTATTAGCCATTTCCTCCATAGCTTTTTTTGCTCTTCCATTCTCTGACATTTTAATTTTAAACATTCCTTCAGGAACGGATTCGATTTTCTTATATTTTCCTAATTCATCTAATTCATCCAAGCTAAGGAAAGTTTTGCTTAAATCTTCTTTGTAATTTTTTACTTTTTTAATTTTTTCTTTTTTTTCCTCTATTTTCTTTTTTTTTTCAGTATTCTCTATTTCTTCTACTTTCGTTGTCTCTTTTATTTTCTTTGTTTCTTCTATTTTCTTTGTTTCTTCTTCAGGATCAGTTTCTAAAAGAATTTTTTTTGCCTTGCTAAACTCTTCTTCTGTAATTGCACCTTCCTTATAGAGATTATTTAATGTTGTTAATTGTTTGGTGATATTTTCTGCAAATAAAGAATTTGAAAAAAATAATATTACTGTAATTAATAAAAAAAAATCTTTTAAATGGCATAATTTTTATTTAAAAATATTTTTTATTTTTGAATAGTATTTAATTTATTTAATTCTTCCAAAAATTGAGGTAGTGCTTCAAATAAATCAGCCTCTAAACCATAATCAGCGACACTAAAAATAGGAGCCTCACCATCTTTGTTAATAGCAACAATCACTTTACTTTCCTTCATTCCAGCGAGATGCTGGATTGCGCCTGAGATACCAACTGCTATATAAAGATCTGGAACTACTACTTTTCCTGTTTGACCGACTTGATGGTCGTTAGTAATATAGCCCGCATCAACAGCTGCCCTTGATGCTCCAATAGCAGCATTTAGTTTATCTGCAACAGCTGTAATTAATTTGAAGTTATCTCCGCTTTGCATGCCTCTTCCACCTGATATAACAACTCTTGCTGTACCTAGTTCGGGTCTATCAGATTTAATTTCTTCTCTTTTGACAAATTTTATATTTGAGCTTGCCTCTGCGGCATCAGCTTTAACAATTTCCGCTGATCCTCCTGAAGTTGCGGCCGCATCAAAAGATGTTGGTCTAATAGTAATACATTTCTTCTTATCTGTACTTTTTACTGTTGCAAATGCATTGCCTGCATAAATAGGTCTTAAAAAAGTATCTGCAGAAATAACTTTAATTATATCACTTATTTGAGATGTATCTAATAATGCTGCTATTCTAGGCATTAAATTTTTACCAAATGTATTTGCTGAACAAATTATATGTGAATAATTTTCTGCATTTTTAACAACAACCGATGTAAAATTTTCGGCTAAATATTTTTCATAAATTTCATTGTCAACCTGTATTACTTTTTTAACACTAGGTATTTGTGAAATTGATTTTGCAACTTCATCTGCATTATGACCTATTACTAATACATGTAAATTTTCATCAATTTGTGATGCAGCAGTTATTGCATTTAAAGTAAATGGTTTTAATTCTTTATTATTATGTTCTGCTATTAATAATGCGGACATTATATTACTTTTGCCTCATTTTTTAATTTTTGTACAAGTTCTTCAACATTTGCAACTTTTATCCCTGCTTTTCTTTTAGGAGGTTCTTCTACTTTAATCATTTCAATTCTTGAATTTGTATCAATTCCTAAATCTGATGCATTGATTTGTTCAATAGGTTTCTTTTTTGCTTTCATAATATTTGGCAAAGATGCATATCTAGGTTCATTTAATCTTAAATCACAAGTAACAATTGCAGGAGTATTAACTTCAACTGTTTCTAATCCTTCATCAACTTCTCTTGTTACTTCTAATGAATTTTCTTTAACTTCAATTTTAGAAGCAAATGTTGCTTGGGGCCAGTTTAAAAGAGCTCCAAGCATTTGACCGGTTTGGTTACAATCATCATCAATGGCTTGTTTACCCATAAAAACTAGGTCAGGCTTTTCTTTATCTACGATTTTTTGTAATATTTTTGAGACTGCTAAAGGTTCAATTATTCCATCAATCTTAACATGAATTCCTCTATCAGCTCCCACTGCTAGAGCTTTTCTTACTGTCTCCTGCGCTTTTTCTTCACCTACTGTAACTGCAACAATTTCTTTTGCCTTTCCCGACTCTTTAATTTTTACCGCTTCTTCAATTGCATTGTCATCAGGTGGATTTGTTGACATTTTAACATTATCTGTAACTACACCTGTTCCATCATCTTTAACTCTGACTTGAACGTTGTAATCTATAACCCTTTTAACTGCGACTAATATTTTCATTAAGCTCTTAATAATTTATTTTCAGAATCATATGGACTTTCATCCAAAATGGTAGCGTCGTGCATTTTTCCCAAAATATCAATTTTTAATTTTTGGCCAGTTGTCGCAAGCGCTGGTTTAACCATACCAAGTGCAATTGATTTTCCTAATCTAAAACCAAAATCTCCACCTGTAGCTCTTCCTACAACAGTACCATTTTCATAAATTGGATTATTGCCTAAAACGTCTGCATCAGAAGTATTATGCACTTCAAGTGTTACCAATTTATTTTCAAATCCTTTTTCTCTCCACTTGTTTAATGCTTCTAAGCCAATAAAATTTCCCTTATTTGGATGAATAAATCTATCTAATCCACTTTCATAAGGAGAATATTCTATCGATAGTTCTGTTCCTACCAGCTTATAAGATTTTTCTACTCTCAAACTATTCATTGCTCTTATTCCATAAGGTTTAATACTTAAGTCATGTCCGGCTTCCATTAATTTATCAAAAATATGATTTTGATATTCAATAGGATGGTGTAATTCCCAACCAAGCTCTCCCACAAAATTTACTCTCATTGCATTTACTGGAGCATAACCAACATCTATCATTTTTGAACTTAGCCATTTAAAATTATCATTAGAAAAGTCATCTTTTGATACTCTTTGCATTAACTCTCTAGCTTTAGGTCCTGAAACAACTAAAACTCCATTACTATTAGTTAAATTTTCAAATTGTACTGAGCCATCATCAGGTATCCATTTTAATATCCAGTCATGATCTAATCTTTGAAAAGCGCCTGCAGAAACTAGATAAAAACTATTTTCTGACTCTCTCATAATAGTAAATTCAGAATGAACTCCTCCTTTTGTATTAAGAGCATGACATAGATTAATTCTACCAACTTTTTTTGGTAATTTGTTAGCAACTAACATATCTAAAAACTCCTCTGCACCTGGTCCTTTAATTCTACATTTTGCAAAAGCTGACATATCAAGAAGACCAACATTTTCTTTTACATTCTTGCATTCTTTTTCTACTGCTTTGAACCAATTTGATCTTCTAAAAGACCAATCATCTTCCTGTTTCATTCCATCAGTTGCAAAAAAGTTTGGTCGTTCCCATCCAAATTTTTGACCAAATACTGCTCCAAGATTTTTCATTCTCTCATAGCAAGGCGCTGTTCTTAAAGGTCTAGCAGCTGGTCTTTCTTCATCTGGAAAATGAGTGATAAAAACATGACTGTAAGCTTCTTCATTTTTTTCTTTTAGATAAGATTTAGAACAGTAATCACCATATCTTCTTGGTTCTACACCTAGCATATCGATAGTAGGTTCTCCGTCTATTATCCATTCAGCTAATTGCCATCCAGCTCCACCTGCTGCAGTTATTCCAAAACTGTGTCCTTCGTTAATCCAAAAATTTTTTAGTCCCCATGCTGGTCCAACTATTGGGTTTCCATCTGGTGTGTAACAGATTGCACCATTATAAACTTTTTTAACCCCTACTTCTCCAAACGCTGGAACTCTATGTATTGCCCCTTCGATGTGTGGAGCTAATCTATCTAAATCTTCTTGAAATAATTCATATTCTGAATCTTTTGACGGTCCATTAACATAACATGCGGGTGCGCCGTCTTCATAAGGTCCTAAAATTAATCCACCAGCTTCTTCTCTCATATACCATCTACTATCACTGTCTCTCAACACTCCCATCTCTGGAAGTCCTTCTTTTTTTCTTTTTTGAATTTCAGGATGTGGTTCTGTTACAATATATTGGTGTTCTACTGGAATAACTGGAATATCTAATCCAACCATTTTTCCAGTTTGTCTTGCAAAATTCCCTGAACAAGAAATTATATGTTCGCATTCAATTGTTCCTTTGTCAGTTTCAACAACCCATCCATCTTTTGTCTGCTTCATGCCAACTACAGTAGTATTTCTATAAATTTCTGCGCCTCTATTTCTTGCTCCTGTTGCAAGTGCTTGTGTTAGATCAGCTGGTTGAATGTAACCATCCTCAGGATGTTGAATGGCACCAACAAGATCTGAAGTGTTACACAATGGCCAAATTTCTTTTACTTGATCTGGTGTTAAAAAATTTACATTGACACCAATTGTTTGTGCTACACCAGCATACTGATGATATTCATCCATTCTGTCTTTATTGTTTGCTAATCTTATATTTGAGACAACACTAAAACCCACATTCTTGCCTGTTTCTTCTTCTAATTTTTTATATAAATCAACAGCATACTTATGTAACTGTCCTACTGAATAACTCATATTGAATAATGGAAGTAATCCTGCTGCATGCCAAGTAGACCCTGAAGTTAATTCTTTTCTTTCAATAAGAACTACATCTGACCAACCTTTTTTTGCTAAATGATAAAGAGCACTTACACCAACTACTCCACCACCAACTACTACAACTTTTGCTTTTGACTTCATCTTGCGACTTCTACTAAATTTTTATAATTAACGAAACAAAATTTTTCACGTTTTATATAGAGGATCCCATAGGCATAGGTTGAGAAACAGCCGTAGTAAGCCAGCAATTTTTGAGTGGACCATCTAATTTATATTTTTCTACCTGCCATTTAAATTTATAATAATTTTTTTCTTTATCTAGGACTGTCACTTCAAAGGTTGCGACTTCAGTAGACTTGTAAACTTCTTTAATTTCATGTCCTTTGTGATTTATAAGCATAGAATATGAGTCGGTTTTCATCATATTTTTAAATCTTTCAAGAGGGCCTGTTACTCTTTGATTTTTTGGATGAGCAAATTCCCAAGTTTGAACTATTCCAAAATCTTTATAAGGAGAATCATTTTTCATTAACGCAGTTAATTGCATCTTAACTACTTTAATCGCCTGTATATTGATGTTTGGTTTTACGATATCAGCAAAAGATGTATTGCTGGTTAAAAAAAATATTAAAATAATATTAAATAAGTACTTATAACTTTTTTGCTGTAATCTTAACATCTTCAAGAAATTTTTTTCTTTTTTCATTGCTAACAAATGGTACAGCAAAATACCTTTTATATACAACATCAGTAATGCCACATATATTAAATACACCTCTTCTCAGTCTTTTGGTTGGCATGTTTAAAAAAAAAGTTCTAATTGCAAACTGTGGTGATCCATAAGTACAAAAAACAATTGCTTTTTTTCCTTTTAAGTTACCTATAGGATATCCATAATTTCCAAACAATTTTTTAAATCTAAATGCCCATGGTGGCGCTAATACTTTGTCAATCCAACCTTCTAGGATCGCAGGCATTCTAAAGTTCCATATTGGAGCGATCAATACTATAACATCTGAGTCTTCTATTCTTTTTTGATGATCAAGAACAATTTCGTTTGGTTTTTCGCCAGCAAAAACTGGGTCAAATTTTTCTTTATACAAGTCAAGAAAATCAACTTGGTTTC
Source organism: uncultured Pelagibacteraceae bacterium (assembly GCA_902531025.1). Lineage (GTDB taxonomy): Bacteria > Pseudomonadota > Alphaproteobacteria > Pelagibacterales > Pelagibacteraceae > Pelagibacter. The sequence goes on from CACACV010000001.1 coordinate 33,137, forward strand.
CATTTTCTATTACTGTTTTAATAAAAGTATCTTTAATAGCTGCATTAAATGATTTGTCATCATAGTGACCATAAACTACAAAAATTTTTTTCATTAACTTCTTAAAACAGGAAATACTGGATTAGATTTTTGAAATAATCTTTGGTATTCTTGTTTTATACACTTGTTAGAAACAAAATCCATATTTTGATCTTTTGCAATTTTTTCTGCCTCATCATTATGAATTCCATATTGCAACCATAAAACTTTACTTCTTTTTTTAACAGCTTCATTTGCAATTCCAATCGCTTCTTTTGAAGGTCGAAAAACATCAACAATGTCGATTTCATCAGAAATCTTATCCAAACTACTTATAACTTTTTCTCCATTAATAACCTCTCCTTCAGCAAATGGATTAATTGGATAGACTTTATAACCAAAATCCTGCATATATTTCATAACAACATTTGCAGGTTTTCTTTTTAAATTTTTTTTGTCCTCTCCCTTTTTTTCAGAACTAACACCAATCATTGCTATTGTTTTAGAATTTCTTAGAAGTTCCTTTATTTGATTGTCATTCATTATTTATCTTTCCAATTTGGTTTTCTTTTTTCAAAAAATGCTGAAATCCCTTCTTTTGCATCATGTGACATCATATTTAAAGTCATCATTTTACTTGTAAAATTATATGCTTCTCTTAATGGCATTTCTAACTGTTTATAAAAAGCTTGTTTCCCAATTTTAATTGTAAGATTTGATTTAGAAGCAATTTTTTTTGCCATCTTTAATACTTCGTTATTTAATTTTACTTTTGAAAAACAATCATTGATTAATCCAATGTCTTTAGCATAATTAGCTTTAATTGGTTCTCCGGTTAAAAGCATTTTCATCATAATTTTTCTATTAATTTTTCTACTAACAGCAACCATTGGAGTGCTACAAAATAAACCGATATTTACGCCAGGTGTAGCAAATGAGGCATCCTTAGTGCTATATGCTAAATCACAACTGGCAGCCAATTGACATCCTGCAGCATAAGCTGCTCCATGTACTTTTGCAATTACTGGTTTTCTTCCCTCTACAATTTGAATCATTAATTTTGAACATAGATTAAATAATTTTAAATGATTAGATCTATTTTTATACCCTCTTACTTCTTTTAAATTATGACCTGCGCTAAAGCCTTTTCCAGCACCTTCAAGAATTATAACTTTAGTTTTATTATCTCTATCAAGATTTTTAAAAGCCTTTAGCAATTCACTTAATGTTTTAAATGATAATGAATTATATGTTTTTGGATCATTAATAATAACGTTTTTAATACCCTCTCCCATATTTTTTATAACTACATTCATAATAAATTAAATTAGATTTTATTTTAACTTACCTTCATCTCTCATTTTTGCTCTTATTTTTGTAGCAGAAATTTTTTGTATTTCTTCAGGTAAAACAATTTCTTCTATTTTATAACCTACTCCTCTCCCGTAACAGATATTTGTAATATTAGGTACCATCATAATTTTAAATCTTCCCTCGAATTCAGGATTTAATTTATCTTCTATGTTCTTTTTAACAGTTTCAAAATCAAATGGATTATCATCTACTCCTTTAACGTCTCTAATTTGAATACAAACCTGGCCAGTTTTTTTTATAATTTCTTTAAATAATGTGTAATGACCTTCATGGAATGGTTGCCATCTACCCAACATTTGTGCTGTTGGTTTTTTATTATCCCATTGATATGTCACTATTTTATCTCCTTTATTATTTTAGATGCCCACAGTTTAGCATTTTGGGTAGTTACATGAAAATCATATTTTTCTGGTTTTACAAACATTTGGTTTGTATCTTCAAATCTTCCTTCCTTAATTGTATCTACCCAAATAATAAAATCTGCAGGAAATAAACTTCTTGCTTCAGGTGTAGGGCAAATAAAATCTACGACTACATAATTTCTGTCATTTTTTAATTTTAAAGCATGTTCTGCCATTCTTCTTGCTTGTCTTTTTCTTCCTTCTTCGGAAAAATCCCAGTCATTTGCAGCTTTTCTTATTTCATCAGCATTTAATCTTTTTGCTTCAAGCATTGGTGCTAATTCATCTGCGAGTGTTGTCTTACCTGCGCCAGGCAAACCCATAACTAAAATTATCTTCATTAAATATCTTCTAAAGGATGATGAGACATAAGTTCAAGATTATTTTGTCCCACTAAATATTGTTGTTCTAATTTAACACCTTCCTTCCCACCAACTTTACCAATGTAACTTTCAAGTGTTATTGTCATATTTTTTTCGAAACACCCTCCTTGTTCTCCACCATCGGTTGGATACTTAATTTGAGGCCATTCATCACAAAGACCAATTCCATGAACCATACATGAATAGCGATTACCATAATAATCTTGAGGCAAAACCCAAGACTTTGAAACAAACTCTTTAAAAGACATTCCAGGTTTTATTAAGCGCGAATTATGATCAATTTGATCAGTGGCCATTGAATATAGTTTTTTTTGCTCTTCATTAAATTTATGACCAACTACATAAGCTCTAGAAATATCTGCACAATACCCATATGGTCCAACCATATCGGTATCGAAAGCAACCATCTCGCCGGTTTGCATTACTTTATTGCTGCTCTCTTGCATCCACGGATTAGTTCTTTCGCCTGAAGAAAGTATTCTACATTCAATCCATTCTCCTCCATGTTCAATATTTGTTTTATGAAGTATTGACCAAAGTTCATCCTCCGTCATACCTGCTCTGAGCTCTTCTCGCATTTTTGCAACACCTATATCAGCAACTTCTAATGCAGCTTTCATACATATGAGTTCTTCGGGAGATTTAATAACTCTTGCTTGTTCTAAAATTAATTTGGCATCAACTACTTCAATCCCAGCTTTATGTAAAGCAGTTACTGCTGGCCCATTAATTACATCAATAGCTATTTTTTTATTTTTGAAATAATTTTTTGATAGATCTTTTATTTCATTAATCCATTTTTTTAATTGAGAACTTGCTTGATCTCCATTGCTAAAATAATCCCATGTAATTGAAGGTCTAATTTCATCTATTAAATCCAAATCCTTAGATAAAATTTCGCAATTAAAATACTCATATAAAATTGTTGGACCATCAACAGGAACAAAACAATATCTCGTTAAATTATGCATATTATAAACACTCATATTTACTGTGTCTAAAGCATATCTAATGTTTACTGGATCAAATAATATACAAGCTTCAAGATTATTTTTTTCTAATTCTTTTTTTACTCTATCAAGTCTATAAGATCTTAATTTATTAAAGTCTATTTCATCTTCTCTGATTCTTTTTTTTGTAATAAATTTTTTATTTAGTTTTGTGTCTGGAAATATTTTTCTATTAAACTTCATTTAATTAAAGCATCTGAATACCAACACCAGTTTTTGGATATGTATAAAGGTTGTAATTTGCACATAATTCTTCTCCAGATTTTATATCCTTTATCGATACCATAAACATATATTTTGCATCAGATTTTTCTTGCAAATTATAATACATATTTTCTCTATCGGTATCCTTTTCATCAAACTTTTTTGCTTTTGCGCTAGTATCTATTGGATCTCCAAACTTTAATGTAGGCAATACATTCGATACCATTCTCATTACTGTTGGTTCGTTTGAATGATTATAAAAACCTCCCAAAGGAGTTCTGATATATTTGTTTTCAAATTGCTCATCTCTAATATGAGTTACTCCAATAAATGAATTTGCTTTAATTTCTGTTGTTGCAAACAATCCTAAACCTTCAATTGGTGAGTTTTTAATTGTTAATCCATCTGGCAAAGGCCTATACATATTTTCCGCTCTTTCTAAACAATATTAGTTGCTACCCATTTATGAAAATGATGTGTTGGATTATCCATAATCGGTGAAAAATTTCCACCATTATATGAAGGAGAGTTTCTGCCCTCTTGCATTCCCTCAATTATATTCAAATCCTCCTTTTGTATTGCTTTCCATAACTTATAGTTTTGTTTTCTTAATGATTTAAATTTATTTGAATTTGCGGCTTTTTCGCCCACATAATAAATTTCCATGTGTTCTTTTGTATATTTATGATCAACAGGCTCAAGCCAATAAGCATAGAAATGGTCTTTGTGAATTCCTAGCATTACGTTTGGGAATAGCGCAACATATTCTGCTATATGCTCTTTGTTTTTTGGCCAGTTAGGAAAACATGGAAATTTTTCTTTTCCTTTCAATTTTGGATTATAAACTTTAGTTCCTTGTCCCGCAAATCTATTTGGTAAACCTTGAATATGATAATGATCATTAATTTTTGAGTAAGAATTTAATCCAGGATGAACCCAAGGCAAATGATAACTTTCACAATAATTTTCTATTGCAAATTTCCAATTACATTTTACGTTTAGATTAAAGTATCCATAATCATTTGAATAAACCATTAGATCTCTATCTTTAGTGGGCCAAAATTCCTCCCATCTATCGCTCAATGGTTTAATATATTCTTCAAATTTTATTTCATTTTCACCAATATTTACAAAAATCATATCGAGCCAAACATAAGATCTAATTTCTTTTAAACCACTTTTTGATTTATCAAATTTTTTTGAACTATGTTTATTCATTCCTCCAAGATGTGGGGTAGCTACTAAATTTCCTAAAGTATCATATGACCAAGAATGGTATGGACATCTAATAACATTTTTTATTTTACAGCTTTCTTGTAAGATTTTATAACCTCGATGACTGCAAACATTATGAAAAACTCTAATCTTATTTTGCTTATCTCTCAAAATCATTATCGGGATACCCAATAAATCAAATGGTTTTGCATCTCCTTTATTAGGTAAAGAACTTGCTATTCCAATTACAACCCATTTATGTTCAAATAGTTTTTTTCTTTCTAGTTTTGTGTACTCTTGACTTGTATAGCATTCATTGGGGAGACCATGAGATTTATCAATTGGTTTTTTTACAATGTCTAATTTTTTCTTTTCTATAATATTATATATCTCAGACATTATTTATTTACTTCATATAACCCAAGCCAAGCATTAACATCTTTGCTCGCAATGTAATTTGATTTGAAGAATTCCAATTCCTTCCATTTGTTTTCTTTATTTAACTGGTCTATTTTTTTGTCAAATCCATACTCTTCATGAATTCCTTCATTAATTGTAAAACAAATTAAGCCTTTATTTTTAGTAATTCTAATAAACTCATCTAATGCTGGAGGCTTTACATGTCCAAAGGTAAAGGTTCCAACACACATTAATGCATCAAATGAATTATCTTTTTCATTAATTTCTTTATTTAAATCAACTTTATCAAGTTTTTGGTATAAGTCTTCTGGAACTAAATCTAATAATTTCTGAGAAAGATCTGCTCCATGAAAGTTTGAAAAACCATATTTTTTCAATTCAACACCTACTAAGCCTGTTCCACATCCTGCATCATAGATTTTAATTTCTTTATCTGTTTGATATTTTACAAAGATCTCTGAGGTTTCTTTTGGTCCAGTATAATTCCAATCAACCATATCTTGATCGTATTTGTTATCTTCGCCCCATTCGTCATAATATTTCATGACTTCATCAGTCTTTTTAAGTTTGTATATTGGTACTTTGTTACCTACATCTTTTTGTGCCATTAGCTCCTCATCTTTTGTCCAGAAGGATCATAAAGTGGTTCTTTAATTATTGAACAGTTAAAAAAGTCGCCATTTATTTCAACTTGAATACCTTTTTCAGATTTTAATTCATTTTGATCTACATAAGAAAATGCAATACTTTTGTTTACAAAGTGGGCAAAACCTCCTGAAGTTATGTATCCAATACTTTTGTCACCTTTTAATATCGCTTCATTATAAGTCACATCAATATCGTTTGTCTCGACTATTAATGGAACTAATTTATTTTTACTTTCATCTTTTTGAGCACAATCTTTTCCAATAAAATCTTTATTCCAATTTATGAAAACATCTAAACCAGTTTCTTTTGCAGTGAAATCGGGACGGTAATCTAATGTCCAAGCTCCCCAATTTTTTTCCAATCTCATAGACATTAAAGCCCTTCCACCAAAAGGTTTTATATTAAATTCTTTTCCTGCTTTTGTTAATTCTTCGTATAATTTTATTTGAAAATGAGGAGCTACATAAATTTCGTATCCAAGCTCTCCAGTAAAAGATATTCTATTTACTAAAGCAGGTACTCCTGCAACAAACATTTTTCTAGAATCTCTAAATTTAAAACTATCATTAGAGACGTTCTCTCTAACAATTTTTTGAAGTAAATCTCTTGATTTAGGACCTGCTATACTAAGTCCATGAAATTCATCGGATCTATTTTTATATTGTAAATTAAATTTTTTTAAATGGCTTTCAAACCATCTTCTATGCATTTCTTGAGCAGCTCCAGATCCAAAAACCATGAATTCATTTTCATCTAAACATGCCACAGTTAAATCACCATAAAGTTTTCCTCTGTAAGTAAGCATGGGTGTTAAAGAAATTCTTCCAGGCTTCGGTAATTTACCTGCCATTATATGGTCTAAAAATTTTCTTGCATCTGGACCTCTAAATTCATGTTTTGAAAAGTTAGCTACTTCAGTTACACCAACATTTTCTCTTACATTTATAACTTCTTTTGAAACATAATTGTGAGATCTTGATCTTTTAATAGTTGGTTCCTCATAAGCATCTTCTTTATTATTAGCAAACCATAAAACATTTTCTAAACCAAAAGAGTCTCCCATCACAGCTCCCTTTTCAACAAATCGATCATATAAAGCTGTTGTTTTTTGCTTTCTGCCTTTTGGCAAAGTTTCGTTTGGAAATGTCATTATAAATCGTCTTTCATAATTTTCTGAAGATTTAATCGTCCCATATTGTGGTGATGCATAATCTCCGAATCTTGCTACGTCCATTGCCCAGACATCAATTGAAGGTTCACCATCTATAATCCATTCTGCAATACATTTACCAACCCCGCCACCTTGGCAGAAACCCGCCATAACGCCTACTGCTACCCAATAATTTTTCATACCAGGAACAGGACCAATTAAAGGACTTCCATCAGGACCAAAAGTGAATGGTCCATTTACGATATTTTTTATTCCTGCTTTTTCTAAAGCAGGCATTCTCTCAAATCCTATAGCTAATCTATCTTGGATGTTATCAAGTTTAGGTTCTAAAAGTTCATGTCCAAAATTCATTGGAGTCCCTTCTACTTTCCAAGGAGTAGACTTTTGCTCATATGTGCCTAGCAACATTCCTTTACCTTCTTGTCTAAAATAAATATTACCTTCAAAATCTGTTCCAATTGGAATTCTTTTATCTCCCAATGCTTCAATTTCTGGAATAGCTTCTGTAATTAGATAATGATGTTCCATAGGCTGAACAGGTAAATTTAATCCAGCCAAATTACCAACTTCTCTAGCCCATAGTCCTCCAGCATTAATAACAATCTCAGCATTAATATTTCCTTTATCTGTTACAACATTCCATGAACCGTCTTCCTTTTGCTTAGTATCTTTAACGACTGTATGAGTATAATATTTTCCTCCATGGACTTTTGCAGCTTTTGCAAATGCATAAGTTACTCCTGACGGATCAACTTCCCCATCTATTGGATCCCATAATGCTAGTAAGTATCTAGAAGGATCAATTAAAGGATTTTTCCTTTTTACTTCTTCAAGAGAAATAAATTCCTGATCTAATCCCATATATCTTGCTTTTGATCTTTCTCTTTTTAGATATTCTGCCCAGACATCATTTGAAGCTAAATAAAATCCACCACTTGGTTTAAAACCACAAGAATGACCTGACTCTTTCTCAATTTCTTTGTAAAGACCTATTGTATAAGCCATCATTCTAGAAATATTTGGATCACTAGAGATTACATGAACATTTCCAGCAGCATGCCATGATGATCCAGAAGTTAACTCATTTCTTTCTAATAAAACACAATCTTTCATTCCAAACTTTGAAAGATGGTAAAGAATTGAACAACCAACAACTCCTCCACCAATTATTACTACTTTGGCATAATTCTCCATAACTAGTATTTAATTTCTTTATTAACTTCTTTTAAAGTTTTGTCTGTTCCATGATGAAAATGTTTACTCATGTCAGGCATATATTTCATAGAAATTGGCTTTTTACCAACAGCCACTGCCATTTCTCTTACATGATGCGCTTCTGCTCCACAACAAATTCCAATAAAATTAATATTTTGTTCTAAACAATTTTTTGCAAATTCTGCCATTTCAAATCTATTGCAAAATAAATTATCTAGGGCTACAGGGAAAGCATTTCCTCCGGGTATACAGTCGCAACCATGATCTGTTTGATTTAAAAAACCTGGTTCTTCCTCTGTGGTTCTGTATGGAACAGGTAATCCTGCCACATGGCAAGAAACTTTTTTTCTGACTTCTTTTAGTAATTTCATTGTCATTTTTGGACCTCTATAACAATTTAAACCAACAACATCAGCTCCAAGGTCTTCAATTATTCTACAAGCATCTTCGGCTGTATGCCCATCTCTTGTTAAATCGCCTCTTGGTATTGCATAATTTGCAACTGCTATTAAACCTTCATCTTTGATAGCTTTTAGAGCAATTTTCATTTCATCAACCCAATTAATTGTTTCTGCTACGATAAAATCAACCCCAGCTTCTTTTGCCCATATAACTTGTTCTTCATACATTTTTTGACATTCTTTAAAAGTTGACTTGTCTTTTGGATCAAAAATATTTGTATTAGCTACATCACCACATACCATTAAATCTAAATCCTTGAATTCAGCCGCAGCATCTTTTGCAATTTTAAGAGCATTTTTCTGCATTGGCTCAAGTAAATCTTCTTTTCCTATAATTCTCAATTTTTCTCTATGGCCATAATAAGTAAATGCTTGAACCACATCAGATCCAGCTCTAATAAATTCTCTATGTAATTGAGTAACAACATCTGGATTTTCTAAAACA
>CACACV010000002.1 GCA_902531025.1 uncultured Pelagibacteraceae bacterium
TCCACATAGTTCTAATTTTAACTCCCATTATTATTGAAGTAAAAAATACTAAAACTATAGGAACAATACTTATTGTTAGCAAAAACAAAAGTTTATTATCTTTTAAATCGAATTTAGTCGATAATTTATTATTTAAAAATAAAAGCATTATAAAGAAAGGAATTAATATTCCAAATTGCTTTCCTAGGAATATTAAAGGATGCTTAACATGATTTAAAATATTTTGATCCTCGGCTCCAGTTCTATGAAGTCCATAAGTGATAGTTACATAATTATTTTCTGTAAGCCAAATTAAATGCGGAAGCAAAACTATAAAGAATGAAATTATAGATATCATACATTTAAAATCAATTTTTTTTTTGTAAATCATATAAATTAAAAAAATATCAATTGCTAAACCTAAATAGATAAATAAGTATTTTGATAGAAATCCAAAACCAGCAAATAGACCCATTAAAAACCAATCTATAATTTTATTATCTTTAAAACCTTTCCATAAATATAAAACAGTTAGTGCCCAAAAAGGCATCGAACAAACATTCACATTAAATTCTGGAGTTGTAAAATTATAAAAATAAATCCCTTCTAATAATAAAACAGATAATAAACAAAAACTTGTGTTTTCAAAAAATTCTTCTGCAAGCTTAAAAACAACAAAAAAAGAAATAATTACACAAATTTGGCTTAATAAATAGTAAGCCCAATCTTGATTGCCAAAAATAAGATAAAATACTTCTGGTAAAAATGCGCTCATTGGAGGATGTTTATTAAATCCCCAGTCCAAATTACTTCCCCAAGCGAGTGCCTCAATTGTATCTAAGGGTAAATTATTATTTGTTAAACTTGGGATTAAAGTCCAAATAATTAAATGAGTTGTAATAATAATATAAAATAAGTTAGTTAAATTCTTTTTATTTAAAGCCATTTTTGTCAATTTATACAATTAATACCTCCTTGACACCCAATAATTCGTGAATATATTCACCAAATTCAAAAATTTGAGCATGGTTAAGATCTCTAAAACATACGTCCCAAAAGAAAAAGAAAAATACATGTGCGCAAAGCATCTAGAGTTTTTTAAGTTAAAATTAATGGATTGGAAAAAAGATTTAAAAAGATCTAACAGTGAAGCAATATTTAACGCATCTATGGATGATAATAGTTCATCAGCAGATATTGTTGATCAAGCAAGTTCTTACACTGAAAAAAATGTAGAAATGAGAGCTATTAATAGACAAATAAAACTTATATCTAAAATTGATGGTGCTCTTAAAAAAATTCAAAATGGAACATATGGTTTTTGTGAAGAAACAGGAGAACCAATAGGTTTGAAGAGATTAATGGCAAGACCTGTGGCAACATTGTGTATTACAGCTCAAGAAAAACACGAAAAAAACGAAAAAGTTTACGCTGACGACTAAGGTAAAGGTATCTCCAAGTTTTTATCCATAAATTTATAACCTTTGTCTACTGCAGGACGCTTTGAAATTTCTAAATACCATCTACAAAGATTGTTGTATTTTGCTAATCCAATATCATGCCATTCATGTCTTGCAATCCATGGCCATGTAGCAATATCTGCTATTGAATAACTTTCTCCTGCAAGAAATTTTGATTGTCCTAATCTTTCATCTAAATCATTATAAATTGATTTTGTTATATTAAAATATCTTTTTTCACCAAATTCACTTTTTCCAGAATTGTAATGATGAAATTGATGGTGTTGACCAATCATAGGACCTACATATCCCACTTGACCCATTAACCACTGATTAATTTTAAGCCTGTTTTCTTTATCATAAAATTTATTACTTTTATCTCCTAGATACATAAGAATTGCACCGGATTCAAATACAGATTCTTTATTGTTACCATGATCGATAATTACCGGAATTTTACTAAATGGGCTTATTTTTCTAAATTCAGGATGGAATTGTTCTTTTTTCCGAAGATCAACTTTGGTTAATTTATAATCAAAACCAATTTCTTCCAGCATTATACTTATTTTTTTTCCGTTAGGGGTATCTGCTGAAAATAATTCGATCACTCCTTTACACCTATCCTGTCTTTGACAGTCTTCGATGTAGTTGTGAATTCAAACCTGTACTTTTCATTAGGTCTTGCATATTTGAAACAACCTCTAGCTGCAAGAGCGCCTTCGTGGAACCCAGACAAAATTAATTTAAGTTTTCCAGGATAAGTACAAATATCTCCAATTGCAAAAATACCTTTCTTATTAGTTTCAAAATTTTCAGTATTTACAGGAATTGTTTTTTTATCTAAATTTAAGCCCCAATCTAAAATAGGCCCAAGCTGCATTATTAAACCAAAGAAACCCAAAACATAATCTGTATTGATTGTTTTGCTTTCACCTTTTTCATTTTTTATTTCAACAGTTTCAAGATTTTCATTTCCTAATACGTCTTTTATTGAATATTGTGTTAAGATTTCAATCTTTTTATTATTTTCTAATTCTTTTATTTTGTCTACACTAGATTGTGCTCCTCTAAACTCATCTCTTCTATGAACTAAAGTTACTTTAGAATTCTTTGAAAGTTCTATTGTCCAATCTAATGCACTATCTCCACCTCCAAAAATAACAACTTTTTTATCTTTAAATATATCCTTGTCTTTTATTGAATATAAGACTGATTTTCCCTCAAATTTTTCACAATTTTTTGAGGGAAATTTTCGTGGTTCAAAAGAACCAACTCCCCCAGCAATCACTATATTTGGTGTTAAAAATTCTTTTCCTTTTAGCGTCTTAACAATCCATTTATTATTTTCATTTTTTATTTCTTGAACTCTATCACTTAAATGTGATTTAAAATTAAATGGTTTTATTTGTTCTATTAAACTATTTGTAAGTTCTTCACCGGTACATTCAGGAATTGCGGGTATATCATAAATAGGTTTGTCTGGATAAAGCTCTATACATTGTCCTCCTAACTTATCTAGATTGTCAACAATTTCACACTTAAGCCCTATGATGCCTAGTTGATGAGCACAAAATAAACCTGTGGGCCCTGCTCCAACAATCAAAACATCTGTATCAGTCATTAAATTTGCTTTTCTGGTAGATGAACAACTAGTCCATTTAATTCATCCGAAACTATAATCTGACAACTTAATCTACTACTCGGGCTAGGTTCGTAAGCTTGATCTAACATATCATCTTCTCCTTCTGTTTTTTCAGGTAATTTATTAAACCAATCTTCTTTGACATAAACATGGCAAGTTGCGCAAGCCATACCTCCTCCACAATCAGCATCTATTCCTGGTATATCATTTTGAACTGCGCCCTCCATAACGCTAAGTCCATTTGCAACATCTATTTCGTGATGTTTGCCGTTATGTTCTATATATTTGATTTTAGCCATTTAAGATTTATATAAGCACAAAAAAAAATAGGGCAAGTAATTAAACTTGCCCTATTTATTAATTATTTAACTCTACTATTATCTTTTAGAAGAGTTTGCAACAGCGCAAGACCATATAATTAAACCAAAAGCGATTTTATTAACAAAGTCTGCTAAGTTGTAAATAACGTTAAGTGCATTGGCGTCAATACCACCAGTTAGGTAACCAAAAATGTAACCTAAAGGATAGATTGCCCAACCAACGGTAACGATCATTCTTAATGCTCCGAATGCCACTACCAGTGACTTATTTCCAGATTTAGCTGCAACTTTGCCCGCTTCACCTGAAAAGATTTCATAAAGAATATAAATCCAACCTGCTATCCCGATAATAAAACCAAGCGTAGCATTAATGAATCCAGCTTCTCCAAGATATCCACCTACTAACATAACTAAAGAACCTATTAAGATTCTCCAGAAAATGCCGCTGTCAACTTTTCTTACTGCTGAAAGAATTAAGTAAAATTCTACTAGCTGTAAAGGAACTGTAATTAACCAGTCAATGTATCTGTAAACAGTTGGAGTATCTCCTGTTTCAACCCAAACCGCTCTCATGTACATGTAATGGATAAATGCAATACCAGTTACTAATCCAGCTACGTTTACTGATTTTCTCCATTGAACAGCAACATTTGCTTGCTCCATAAAGAAAAACGCAGTAGCTGCCAACATACCCATTGAAATTAACCAGAATGAAATTCCAACGAAATCATCCGTAGCTAAAAAGGTAGTTGCCGCATTAGCCGCCGTAGTCGCTCCAATAAGCACTAAAGCTAAAGCTAACATCTTAATTGTCTTCATAAAAAACTCCCTCATTAGTTAGTTTTTATAGTTTAAATTTAAACTATAGCCGAACCTAATGGTTCAACTTAAGTTAGGGGCTTAATAGCAAATAAAAATAGATTATTGAAGACTTTTTGACCTCTAAAAAGTATTGATTTTACTTACTTTATAAAATTAAATACAACCTGATACATAAAATCATTATAAAAGTGAATCAAAAAACAAATCACAATGACAAGTAGTTTTAACAAAATTTATCAATATTCTATTCAAAAACCGGAAGAATTTTGGAAAGATATTTCTGAAGATATCCATTGGTATAAAAAACCATCGAAAATTCTCAACAAAGCTAACCCTCCTTTTTATAAATGGTTCGAAGATGGAGTTACAAATACCTGTTACAATGCAATAGATGTCCATATCGATAAAGGCAATGGTGATAAAACTGCGTTGATCTATGACAGTCCTATTACAAACAAAAAAGCAAAGTTTACATTTAATGAATTAAGAGAAAAAATTTCAAAGTTTGCTGGAGCATTAGATAATCAGGGTGTCAAAAAAGGTGACAGAGTAATTATTTATATGCCAATGATTCCTGAGGCAGTTATAGCGATGCTCGCATGTGGAAGAATTGGTGCCATACACTCTGTAGTTTTTGGTGGATTTGCATCAAATGAGCTAGCAAGCAGGATAGATGATAGTAAAGCAAAAATTTTAATCACAGCATCATGTGGATTTGAGCCAGGTCGAACGGTAGAATATAGACCTTTGGTAGATGGTGCTTTAAAACTTGCAAATCATAAAGTTGGGAAAGTCATTTTCTTTCAAAGAGAAGGTCACGAAGTAAATCTTAATTCTCCATTAGAGATAGATTGGGAAGAAGCTCTTGTTAATGCAAAAGATAAGGATTGTATTGAAATTGGAGCTAACGACTTTGCTTATATATTGTACACATCAGGAACAACGGGCATACCAAAAGGTATAGTGAGAGATATTGGGGGTCATATTGTTGCTCTTAAATGGACAATGAAAAATATTTACAACATTGATGAAAACGATGTTTGGTGGTCAGCAAGTGATATTGGATGGATAGTTGGACATTCTTATATTGTCTACGCTCCTTTATTTAAAGGATGCACAACTGTTCTATTTGAAGGAAAACCAGTTGGAACACCTGATGCTGGGGTTTTTTGGAGAATTATTTCTGAATATAAAATAAAATCATTATTTACAGCGCCAACTGCTTTCAGAGCAATCAAAAAAGAAGATCCTGATGGCAAATTTTTTTCTAAATATAATTTGAGTTCATTTGAGTCATTATTTTTAGCTGGGGAAAGAGCTGATCCAGATACAATAAAGTGGGCTGAAAATCTTTTAAATGTTCCTGTAATTGATCATTGGTGGCAAACAGAAACGAGTTGGGCAATAAGTTCTAATTGTACTGGTATTGAAATGCAAAAAACTAAATATGGTTCAGCATGTAAAGCTGTGCCAGGTTATGATGTAAAAATAATTAAACCTGATCATTCAATAGCAAAGCCAAATGAAATGGGAGATATAGTTGTTAAACTACCTTTGCCTCCAGGAACATTTCCTACTCTTTGGAAAGCAGACAAAAGATATGAAGAAAATTATATGACAAATTATAAAGGGTACTACCAAACTTATGATGCAGGGCATATCGATGAAGATGGATATATTTGGATAATGTCACGAACTGATGACATAATAAATGTTGCAGGACATAGATTATCAACGGGTGCAATAGAGGAAGTATTATCTGAACATCAATCAGTTGCTGAATGTGCAGTTCTTGGAATTGCAGATAAGTTAAAAGGACAATTACCAATCGGAATGGTTGTTTTAAAATCTGGAGTAGAAAAAGACAACGATACAATTTCAAAAGAATGTATTCAGATGGTTAGAGACAAAATTGGTCCAGTTGCAGCATTTAAAGTTGTTATAGTAATAAAGAGATTACCCAAAACAAGATCGGGAAAAATTCTAAGAGGAACTATTAGAAAAATTGCTGACAAGGAAGAATATAAAATGCCAGCTACAATAGACGATCCAGTAATACTTGAAGAAATTACACAAAGTTTAATAGAAAATAATATTCTTAATAAATAGTCTTAATTAATCTTTAAATCTTATTGGTTTACCAGAGGGTTCTCCTAGAATCTCTCCTTCTTTCATTTTTATTTCACCGTTTATAATTGTATAAACAGGAGTGCCTTTAAGTTTATATCCATCAAAAGGTGACCATCCACACTTGCTCTCTATTTTTTCATTTTTAATTTCAATAATTTTATTCATATCCACAATTGTTAAGTCAGCATCATAGTTTTCCTTTATGTATCCCTTGCCAATAATACCAAAAATTTTTGCTGGGTTTTCGCATATGAGATTCATTAATTGAACAAGGGATAATTTTCCATCGTTTACATGGTTTAACATTACTGGTAACAAAGTCTGTACCCCTGGCATTCCAGATGATGTGTCAGGATACTCTTTGTCTTTATTTTCTCGTAAGTGAGGAGCATGATCCGAACCAATAGTATCATTGTAATTATTTCTAACTGCATACCATAATCTATTGTAATGACTTTTTTCTCTAATAGGTGGATTCATTTGAGCATAAGTACCGAGTTTATCGTAACAGTCTGGTGCATAAAGAGTTAAATGTTGAGGTGTTATTTCAAAAGTAATATTCCCTTTATTTTGAGACAAAAAATCTACTTCATCTTTAGTGGTTACATGAAGAATGTGAGCTTTCTTGCCTAATCTTTTTGCAATTTTGACAATCCTTCTGGTAGAGGACATTGCGCACTCTTCATCTCTCCATATTGGATGAGAATGAACATTGCCCCTTTCTCTTAATTTTTTTCTAAGATTTAAAATATCTTCATCTTCTGAATGAACTGCAACAATTTTAGATGTGCTTTCAAATACTTTTTCGATGTCTTCTTCTTTATGAACTAATAAAGTTCCTGTTGATGAGCCTGCAAATAATTTAACACCACAACATCCTTCTAAACCTTTCAGGCTTGCTAATTCACTTTGATTATCAGGAGTAGCACCAAAGTAAAATGCATGATTACAGTACATTCTATTTTTTGCTAAATCTATTTTTCTCTGAAATTCTGTTTTGTTTGTGGTTGCAGGATTAGTATTTGGCATTTCAAAAACGGAAGTAATACCTCCAACTATCGCCGCTTTGCTTCCTGAATTTAAATCCTCTGTATCAGTTGAGCCTGGTTCTCTAAAATGTGTTTGTGTGTCTATACAACCGGGAAGAACCGTTAGTCCTGTAGCATCAATTAATTGATTTGTATCTTCATCTAGCTTTCCAATTTTTACAATCTTGCCATCTTGAATGCCTATATCAACTTCTTGAAGATTATAATCAATATAACATGCGCCATTTTTGATTATTAGATCTAACATTTTATAAAAAAGTAATTATATTATTAATTAAGATCAATCAATTATGAAAAAAGATAATATTTATATATTTGAGGATAGAGGCCTTCTTTATTTGAATGGAACAGATGTAAAAGAATTTTTACAGAATATTATTACAAATGACATAGAAAAAGTAACTAATGAGATGAGTTGTTTTGCTGCATTACTAACGCCTCAAGGGAAGTACTTATTTGATTTTTTAATCATAAAACATAAGGAGGGATATTTTTTAGATTGTGAAAAGAAAAATATTGATGAACTTTATAAACAGTTAACATTATATAAATTAAGATCGAAAGTTGAGATTTTAAATCTTAGTAATGAATTTGTAGTAGCAGGAATAAGTTATGAAAAATTTTTAACTTTCGATAATTCTAAAGACATTGAAGGCTTTACGATTAAATATCGTGAAGATCCTATTTTTTTAGACCCAAGATTAAAAAAATTAGGAGCTAGATTAATAATTAATTTAGAAAAGTTATATTTATCTTTAAAAAAGTTAGAACTTAAAACTGGAAAAGTAGAGGATTACTATAAATTTAGTCATGAACTTGGAATTTCTCAAATTGATAATTATAAACTTCAAAATAAATTATTTGGAATTGAATGTAATTTTGAAGAATTGAATGGAATAGATTTTAAAAAAGGGTGCTATGTTGGCCAAGAAAATACTGCAAGAATTAAACTTAAAAATAAACTAAATAAAAAACTTTTTGCAATTAAAATTATTGAAGGAAATTTAAATGCTGAAGAAATATTATTAAAAGATAAAGAAGTGGGAAAATTACTAATAAAAAATGAAAATCCTTTTGCTTTGATTAAAATTCAAAATGATATATTAAATTATGAAAATGTTTATCAATGTGGAGAGGCAAAAATTAAAGTTATTAAACCAGATTGGATATAAAT
This sequence comes from uncultured Pelagibacteraceae bacterium, assembly GCA_902531025.1. Taxonomy (GTDB): domain Bacteria; phylum Pseudomonadota; class Alphaproteobacteria; order Pelagibacterales; family Pelagibacteraceae; genus Pelagibacter. Next base: position 8,577 of record CACACV010000002.1, read on the forward strand.
CTATCTAACGAATTTTGACAAATCAGGTTTATAATAATTGGGCCCCTTCATAACTTTCCCCGCTTCATTAAAAATAGGTTTTCCATCTTTTCCTAGCTTGCTCATATTTGAATTTTGCACCTCTTCAAAACAACTATCTAAATCTATTCCAAAAGCATGTCCTGCTCCATAAGTAACATACAATATATCTGTTAAAGCATCAGCCACCTCTAAAATATCATTATTTGCCATAGCTTGTTTTAATTCTTCTAGTTCTTCCCTTATCAAATTATATCTTAATTCATTAATTTTATCTGAACTAAATGATGGCTTTGATTTTACCTCTTGGCCAAAAGTTTGCATAAACGTTTTTACTTTTTGAAAGTTTGTCATTTTACTCCTGTAAGATTTGTTAAAATTAGTATATAAATAAATTACTTTAATTATTCAAACAAATGAAAAAAAGAAAAGAATTTGATAGTATAGGAACTATTGGTGTTCCTGCTGATAAATATTGGGGAGCATCTACAGAAAGATCTAATAAGTTTTTTAATATTGGAAAAATACTTGTAAATAGTTCAATAATACGCTCAATAGCAATTATAAAAAGATCTGCGGCTATAGTTCATGAAAAAGATCGACTAATATCAAGAAAAATCAGTAAAGCAATTGTTAAAGCTTCAAACGAAGTTATTTCTGGAAAACTTGAAAATAATTTTCCACTAAAAGTATGGCAAACAGGTTCTGGGACTCAAACAAATATGAACGTAAATGAAGTTATTGCTAATAGGGCTATTGAAATATTGAGAGGAAAAAAAGGAAGTAAAAAACCTGTTCATCCTAACGACCATGTAAATAAGTCTCAATCTACTAATGATGTTTTCCCAACTGCAATGCATATTTCGGTTGCAACAGAAATAATAAATAGGTTATTGCCAAACTTAAAATTATTAGAAAATGCATTGAGAAGAAAAAAAAATGAATTTAGTAAAATTGTAAAAATTGGAAGAACACATCTGCAAGATGCAACTCCTCTTACATTGGGACAGGAGTTTTCAGGATATTATGAACAATTAAAAAAAAGTATAGAAAGAATAAAATATAATATAAAAGATATTCTATTTTTGGCACAAGGAGGAACAGCCGTAGGGACAGGACTCAACACAAAAAAAAATTTTGACAAAAAAATTATAAGAGAAATAAGTAAATATTGTAAATTACCTTTTAAACCAGCGCCCAATAAATTTTCAGAATTAGCAGCTCACGACGCAATAGTTAGTATGTCTGGATCATTAAATGCTTGTGCTGTAGCTTTAATGAAAATTTCTAATGATATTAGGTTTCTTGGATCAGGTCCAAGAGCTGGTTATGGCGAACTTATATTACCAGAAAATGAACCTGGATCTTCAATAATGCCTGGCAAGGTTAATCCCACACAATGTGAAGCAGTAACTATGGTCTGTGTTAAAGTAATTGGAAATCATACCGGCATATCAATAGCTGGAACTCATGGGCATTTTGAATTAAATGTTTTTAAACCTTTAATTGCACATAATATATTACAATCTATAGATTTATTAGCAGATAGTGTGAAAAATTTTAGCCTTTATTGTGTTAGAGGAATAAAAGCAAATAAATTAAAAATAAAAGATCATTTAGATAATTCTTTAATGCTTGTAACTGCTCTAGCTCCTAAAATAGGATATGATAATGCTGCAAGTATTGCAAAAAAAGCATTAAATAATAATACAAAACTAAAAGATGAAGCTTTAAAAACTGGACTAATTAACGAAAAAGAATACGACAAAATAGTTAATCCAATGAAGATGATCTCCCCTAATTAAGATAAAATATCCCTAATTAATGCTTTTAATAGTTGGATATTTTTAATTATAAATATTTGATCTGATAATCTTTCTTTATCAATTCTATTTATATATATTTTAGAAAGAGATATTTCTCCATTATCTATATTTTTTTCGAGGTTAAAATATATTTTATTTACATCTTGCAAACTTTTTGAACTCACTTGAAATTTTTTTGAAAACTCTTTTCTATTATTTATTTCAAATATATTTTCAGATAAAAATACTAAATCTCCATTATTAATATAATATCTAAATTCTGATTTTATATTTCCAATATATTGAATTTCAAATAATGATTTTTCTAGCTTAACTATTTTGTCTTTTATTGAAAAATTAATGGTGCCATTATTAATTATAGAATTTTTTAAATTACTTATTTCTAGGGACAAATTTCCATTTACATTTTCTAAATATTCTTCTTTTGAATATAGGATAAAACTTAATAAATAATCAATTAAAAAGTTAATTTTCTTATCATCAATATTAATTTTCGCATCAAAAAAAAATGGATCTAATTCAATTTTGGAATCTAATCTAATATTTTGATTTTTTTCAGGACTTTGCAATAATATCTCATTATCTTTCATTTGATAATTAATAGTAATTTTTTCATTTAAAAAATTAATTGAACTTTTTCCAGAAAAATTAAAATTATCTTCAAAAAAAAATAGATTTTTCATAAATAAATTTGGATTTTTCAAACTTATTTCATTCAATGTTTCATTTGGATTATCATAACTTCTTTTCCAAAATGAGTCATAATCAACATCAAATAAATTTCCATCAACTTTTAATTGTTTGGAGTTGTTTTTTTTATTTATTAGATATTTGATTTTTTTTAACGGAGAAATAAGAATAATTTTTTTATTTTCATCCAAAAGAAAAAAATTACTTTTTTTAATATAAATGGGTTTGTTTATTGTATAGTAAAGATGATTTCTAAAATCCAAAACATCATCCATGTTAAAGTAAATATTAGTATTTTCTAATTCAATTCTTTCAACTTCTATGTTTGACTTAGAATAAATTTTTTTAAGTGGAATAAAAATTTTTAAGTTCTTAGTTTCGATAACGGATGAATTATCATTTTCAATATTCAAGTCTAAATTAGCTTTTTCAACCAAATAATGAGGGCTAGGAAAAATTTTAAAAGAAATATCACCTAAAATTTTTAAATTAATCTTAAATTCTGAAGAAACTTTTTTTTCTATTACATTTTGTATACTATTATAATTCAATAAAACTGGTAATGATAAAAATAAAATTACTGAAAAAAATACTACAATTGATGGTAAAATAAATTTTGAGGAGTTATTATTATTACTTTTACTCATAAAAAAATTAATATGGCTTATACTATAATAAAATAAATGTTAAATTCAGAATATCTAAATAACTTAAATGAAAATCAAAAAGAAGCTACTTTATATATTGATGGACCATTATTAATAGTAGCTGGAGCTGGTTCTGGCAAAACTAGAGTTCTTACTTCAAGAATTGCACATATAATCAAACAACATAAAGCTTTCCCCAATCAAATACTTGCGGTTACATTTACAAATAAAGCTGCAAAAGAAATGCAAATAAGAGTTTCAAAACTACTTAGAAAAGAAGCTACAGGATTGCCATGGTTAGGAACTTTTCATTCTATAAGTGCAAAACTACTTAGAAAACATGCTGACGCAGTTGGATTAAAAAGTAATTTCTCAATTATAGATCAAACAGATCAGGAAAGGCTAGTAAAAAATATTTGCAAATCTGAAAATGTGGATACTAAAAAAATATCGCCAAAATATATATTGGCAATAATTGATAAATGGAAAAATAAAGGTTTTTATCCTGATGATGTTATTATTAAAAAAAAAAATCCTTTAGAAAAAAATTTTTTAGAAATATATAAAATTTATCAACAAAAATTGATTGATTTAAATGCAGCAGATTTTAGTGATTTAATTTTACATACAGTCAAAATATTTAAAAATTATAAAGATATATCTGAATTATATTCAAAAAAATTTAAATATATTTTAGTAGATGAATATCAAGATACAAATTTCATTCAGAGCGAATGGCTTAAATATTTATCACAATATAATAAAAATATCTGCTGTGTTGGTGATGATGACCAATCAATATATAGCTGGAGAGGAGCTGAAATAAAAAATTTTTTAGAGTTTGATAAAGTTTATGAAAATACAAAAATTATTCGTTTAGAAAAAAATTATAGATCAACACAGAATATCTTAAATGTTGCATCTAATTTAATTGAAAATAATCAAAACAGAGTTGGAAAAAAATTATTCACAAATCATGATGATGGAGAAAAAATAGCTCTGACATGTTTTAGAAATGTAAAAGATGAAGCAATCGAAATAGGATCTGAGATTGAAAATTTAAAAAAAAATTACTCTTTAAATGAAATGGCAATATTAGTGAGAGCAATTTTTCAAACTAGAGAATTTGAAGAAAGATTTTTAAAAATTGGAATTCCATATAGAATAATAGGAGGTATTAAATTTTATGAAAGATCTGAGATTAAAGATTGTATTGCATATTTAAGAGTAATTCATCAACCTCTAGATGATTTATCTTTTGAAAGAATAATAAATGTTCCAAAAAGATCAATAGGAGAAACAACTATTAAAAATATTAATGAATGTTCAAAAATAAATCATTGTTCGTTAGAAGCTGCTTCTAAAAAATTAATAGAACAGAATAAAATAAAACCAAAAACAAAAATTGGATTAAATTCATTATTAAATCTTTTAGAAAAGTGGAGAAATAATTTAAAAAATAAAACCAATCATAATAAATTATTACAAATGATACTTGATGAGTCAGGATACAGCGCAATGTTAAAAGATAAAAAAGACTTAGAAAATGAAAACCGATTAGAAAATATAAAAGAATTATTAAATGCTATGAAGGAATTTGATAATCTTGAGAATTTTTTGGAACACGTGGCACTTGCTACATCTCTTGATCAAAATTGGCAAAGTGAAAAAGTTAACTTAATGACAATGCATTCATCAAAAGGACTAGAATTTGATGTTGTTTTTTTACCAGGCTGGGAAGAAGGTTTATTTCCTCATCAAAAAAGCATTGAAGAAAAAGGAGAAAATGGACTAGAAGAGGAAAGAAGATTAGCCTATGTTGGAATTACAAGAGCAAAAAAAATAGCAAAGATTTCATTTGCGATGAATAGATTTTATCAGGGTGATTGGATAGACAGCATGGCATCAAGGTTTGTGGATGAACTCCCAGAAGAATATATAGATAAAAGTAACAATTTTTTCGAAGAAAATTCTGAAGATTTTGAATTCAATCAAGATATAGAGTTTGGGGAAGAGGCTAGAAGTCCAGGATGGATAAGATATCAAAAAAAATTAAATGATAAATAAAATTAAAAATTTCATTAACCTAAATAATCTTGATGGATATATTGTTCCAAAAAATGATGAGTTTTTTACTGAATATTCAAAAACTAATAAACTTGAAATAGTTGCAAAATTTACTGGATCAGCAGGCTTTATTCTAATTTTAAAAAATACAAATCATTTATTTGTTGACGGCAGATATACAATTCAAGCTAAGCGACAATCAGGAAAAAAATTTAATATTCATGAGATACCATACGTTTGGCCTAAAGATATTTTAAAAAACTATGAAATATTGAATATTGGATTTGATCCAAAATTATTCACAAAAGATACATTAAAATTATATTTTGATAACTCTTGCAATCTATTTCCTATTAATTCTGATTTATTTAAAGGCATGACTGAAACGATTAATAAACATAATTTAGTTTACTCAATTAACAGTTCAATTGCAGGAGAAAGTTCAACGAGTAAAACTGAAAGATTAAAAAAAATTATTAAAAAAAAAAAAATAGATAATTTATTTATCAGTGCAGGTGAAAATGTTTGTTGGTTGCTAAATATAAGAGGAAAAGATCTGCCAAATTCGCCTATAGTTAATGTTCAAGCAATTTTAACTAGTAACAAAGAAGTAATTCTTTTTGGTAATATAAAAAAATTAAAAGCAATAAAAAAAAAATTAAACAAAAAAATTACTTTTTTTAAAAAAGATCAATTTTTCACAGTTTTAAGCTCTTTAAAAGGAAAGACATTTTGTGTGGATGGCAAAACTTGCTCGGTTCTGAATGAAAATTTAATAAATTCAAAATTTAAAATAAAAAAAAGGATTGATCCAATTTATGATTTAAAATCAGTTAAAAATAAAATTGAAATTAAAAATATGGTTGATGCACATATTCAAGATGGTGTTGCAGTAACAAAATTTTTATATTGGATTAAGAACTCAAATATTAAAAATTTAGATGAAATTAAAGTCGAAAAAAAGTTAGAAAGTTTCAGAAAGCGAAGCAAAAACTTTCTCTATCCTAGTTTTAATACTATAGCAGGATCGGGACCAAATGGTGCAATCATTCATTATAGATCAAATAAAAAATCAAATCGTAAGCTAAACAAAAATCATCTTTTATTAGTTGACTCAGGTGGCCAATACAAATGGGGCACTACGGATGTTACTAGAACAATTTCTTTTAATAAACCTAATAAAAAAAATCAAAGAGCTTTATACAAGAGTTTTAAAAGGTCATATTGCCGTTTCAACATCAAAAATAGATAAAATTAAAAATGGTAATAATTTAGATAAGCTTGCTAGAAAAAGCCTTAACTCAATAAATTTAGACTATAGACATGGTACAGGTCATGGTGTTGGCTTTTTCATGAATGTACATGAAGGTCCACAGAGTATTTCGAAGAATAACTTTGTAAAACTTATAAAAGGCATGATCGTTAGCAATGAGCCAGGTTTTTATTTAGAAAACAAGTTTGGAATAAGAATAGAGAATTTGGTTTATATTGATGGCAATAATAAAAGTCTTTTTTTAAAAAATTTAACTTTTGCACCTCTTGAAAAAGATTTAATAGAGGAAAATTTGCTAACAAAAATAGAAAAGGATTATATTCTTAATTATCACCTTGAAACTTACTCAAAAATATCACCATTTTTAAATAACAATGAAAGAAGATGGCTTGTAAAATTAATTTAACAAATCAGACCATTCTTTTTGTGTGAGTATTTGGATTCCTAAGTTTTTAGCTTGCTCTAATTTTCTATTAGTTGGTTTTTCACCAAGTACTAAATAGTCAAGTTTTTTAGTAACACTACTAACAATGCTACCTGAATTTTCCTCAATTAAGCTTTTAGCCTCAGCTCTACTAATATTTTGTAGTTTACCAGTAAACATAAAAGATTTATTCTTTAATTTTCCTTTTTTGTTAACTTCCCTTTCTTTAATTTTTAATATTTCACTTAATTTCTCTATAACTTTAATATTTGTTTTATTTTGAAAGAATTTTTTCAAAGACTTAATTTGTGTTTCTCCAATTCCATCTATGTTAATAAGCTCCTCGATTTTATTTTTTTTAGCTAATTTTAGAAAATTTTTTATAGTTTTTGTAAAATCTGCAATAATTTTAGCATTTTCCATTCCAATATGTCTTATTCCTAATGAAAAAATAAATTTATCTAAGGTAACCTCTTTCGAATTTTCGATTGAAAACTTAAGATTTGAAACAGATTGCGATCCCCATCCGTCAAGGGAGGATATTTTTTGATAATTCAAATTGAATATATCTTGAGGAAATTTTATAAAATTTAAATCCCAAAATTTTTCTACAACCTTTTTTTCCTAAACCATCAATATTTATAGCATCTTTAGATATAAAATGTTTAATCCTCTCAATTGCAATTTTCTCACAAGCAAAACTTTCATTGATACATCTTCGTACCGCATCGAATTTTTTTGTAATTTTGTTATATTCTTTTTCTGTCTTAGATCCGCAAGAAGGACATTTTGTTGGAAAAATAAATTTGCTTAATTTTTCTTTCCTTTTTTTTAAATCTACCTCTAAAACATGAGGAATCACATCTCCTGCTCTCTCAATTTTTACAGTATCACCAATTCTTATATCTTTTCTCAAAATTTCATCTTCATTGTGTAAAGTTGCATTCGATACAACTACACCTCCTATATTAACTGGCTTCACTTTAGCAACTGGCGTTAAGGCTCCAGTTCTTCCAACCTGTATATCTATATTTAGTATTTCTGAATAAGCATGATCTGCAGAAAATTTATGTGCAATTGCCCATCTGGGGGCATTAGAGGTAAAGCCTAATCTTCTTTGTAACTGTATGTTATTTACTTTATAAACAAGACCATCAATATCATATTTTAAATCAAACCTTTTTTTTTCAAATTGCTGGTGAAAATACACTAACTCATTAATACTTTTAATAACTTCATTGTGTTCACTTGTTAAAAATCCCCACGATTTTAACTCTTTTAAAAAGTCAGATTGATTTTTAAATTTATTTTCACTAATAAATCCGAATGTATAAGCAATAAATTTTAATGGAATTTTGCTTGTTTCTTTTGAATCTTTTTGTCTAAGGGAACCTGAGGCTGCATTTCTAGGGTTAGCAAAGTTTTCTTTAATTTTTTGAAAGTCATCTTTGTTTATATAAACTTCTCCTCTTATTTCGATATCTTTAGGAAAATTGCTGTTTCTAACCTTATGCGGAATATCCTTAATAGTTTTTAAATTTTCTGTAATTATTTCTCCTTCTTTTCCATCGCCCCTTGATACTCCATAAATAAGATCCCCATTTTTATATGTTAGGGATGCAGAAATTCCATCAATTTTGGGTTCCACACTGTAGTTTAAATAGGCTTTTTCATTTAAAAAATTAAATATTTTTTTTTCAAAATTTATTAAATCTTCTTCATCAAATGCGTTCGATAAAGATAACATTTTTTCTCGATGCTTATATTTTGCAAAATTTTTTGATGGTTTAAAACCTACGTTTTTTGATGGAGAAAAATTACTTTTTAAATAAATATGTTCCTTTTCTAAGTCTAATATTTGCCTTTTTAATTTATCATACTCTTTATCAGAAATTACTGGGGAACTGTTTTCATAGTAGAATTTATTATGTTTCTTTAATTCATCTATTTTTTTTTGATAATCTTGTTTAATATTTTTATTCATAAAACCTATTTATTTAAGTAGATCTTTGAATTTCTTAATTATTGACTCTTCTTTTTCTTTGTTTTTCCTTTTTGAAATTTTTACATAATCTTTATTTAATATCTTATAGCTTTCTTCATACCACTTACTAGATTGATAATTATATCCTAATAAAGCGGCATACTTTTTAGACTCATCAATTAAACCAATTTTATAGTGTAATTCGACTAATCTATGTAAGGCTTCTTCAACAAAAATTGTTGTTTCATATTTTTTTACGACTGTTTTAAATCTATTTATTGCAGGTATCCATTTTTCTCTATCAATGTAATATCTTGCCAAATACATCTCTTTAGATGCCAAAAGTTCTTCTATTAATTCTAGTTTAAATTCGGAATCTAATGCAAATTCAGTGTCTGGATATTTTTTTATAATAATTTCAAAATATTCTTTTGCTTTAAGAATTTCGTTTAAATCTTTTGTTTCATCTACTATTTGATCGTAATGACATAAAGCTAATAAATAATAAGCATAATCTCTTCTTGGATGGTTTTTATATTTATCTAAAAATTTTTCTAACTCTAGGGCTGCATCACTAAAATAATATTGAGAAAAATATGAATAAGCTGCCATCAATGCTGCTCTTGGAGCCCATATAGATTGTGGGTATATTAATTCAGCTTCATTAAATTTTTTTGCAGCGTAAATTATATCGCCTCTATCAAGTTCTTTTAATCCTTCATTGTAGGCTTTTATCATTTGTATTTCTAAACTTTCTTCTTCTACAATAGATATTTTTTCTTTTTCTTTTGAGCACGAGCTGCTTAAGAATAAAAAGGCAATTATTAAATATACCAAATGAAATTTCATTTATGAATTTTATCAGAATTTGTTAAAAATTCTAATAATTAAGCTATTGATCTTAGCTGATCTTTGTTAGCTAGCGAATGAGGTAAGTTTTTACCTTTAATTTCTATTAATGAATAGTTTTTTCGGTCACTAAATAATTTTCTAAGCAAATTATTTGTCAAATAATGTCCACCTTGAGAGCATTTTAAAGAGCCTATCATTTTAAAACCTGACAAATATAAGTCTCCCATACAATCTAAAATTTTATGATTAACAAACTCTTTTTTATTTCTTAAGCCTTCCTCATTAATTAATGAGTTTCCCTTTACAACTAATGCATTATCTAAACTGCCACCCTTTCCAAGACCCATTTTTTTTAATTTTTCAATATCTTCGTATAAGCAAAAAGTTCTAGAATTATATATATTGGTTAAATCATCTTCAAATACACTTATTTTGTTTCTTTGAGAATTAATAAATTGATTTTGGTACTTAATTTCAAAATCTATATCTAAACTTACATTAGATTTTTTAATTGAAATTGATTTGTAACCATCCTTAATTTCTAATGGTTGCTCAACCTTTATAATTTTTATGGGAACCTCACTAACCTGAACTCCTGCTTGAATTATCAATTCAACAAATTTTTTTGCAGATCCATCCATAATTGGAACTTCTTGAGAATTTAGTTCTATAATCGCATTATCTATATTCATACCATACAAGGCACCCATCAGATGTTCTATGGTAGAAACTTTAACTTCATATTCGTTTGAAATTGTAGTGCAGAGGGTTGCATCGACTACATTATTATAAGTTGGTATAATTATATTATTTTTTTTAATATCAACTCTTTTAAAAATGATTCCACTATTGGGATGAGCGGGCAATATATCTAAGTGTACTTTTAATCCTGTGTGTATGCCGATACCATCTATAGATATTTTTTTTGAAATAGTTTTTTGAGTTAATATTGGCATTAATCAATTATATTAAAATGACAAACAATTAGATATACAACAAATGTTACAACAAAATACAATCAGCCATTTCCAAAAATGTTAAAAAATCTTTGAAAAAAACCTAATTTATTTTGATGTTTTTTAATTTTATCCTTATTTATATCTTTAAAATTTTCCCTAAAAATTAAACCTGCCTCGCAAACTTCATGCTCATTTTCTTCATAAAAGTTTATTTCCTTAAAGTTGTATTTGTCCTCCAATTGAAAGGTATTTTTATTAAAAATTTTTGAGCCATTTCCAATAAGTACTAATGATAAATTTTGTATTTTATCAAAATCTTGTGAGATATTTATATCTTTTAAAGATAATTTTATTATTTCTTCAATTCTTGCTAGTACAACTTTTTTTAACAAATCTATTGAAATATTTTTTCCTATAATTTCTTGCAAAATGTCATTATTTCTCTTTGAATTTTCATCATCATAAGAAAAATCTATTTCAGATTTATTAAACCTTTTTTTTAAATTTTCTGACTCTTCCATATTTAAATTCATTATTTGAGATATATCTTTAGAAATATTATTTCCACCAATGGGAATACTGTTTAAAAATTTTAACTTTTGTTTATTAAAAAAAATTACAGTAGTTCTATCAAAACCAATATCAAGAAAAGCCACAAATTCGTTATCTTTAAAATAATTAATATATTTATATGATTTAACTAAACTTGATGAAAAAAAATCTAAAATATTTAAATTATTTTTTTTAAATACCTCGATTACATTTTTATATTGATAGTAAGGTAAACATATAAGTGTAATTTCAAGTATTGCAGAATTTTTTTCATTTATTTGTTCTGGCATATTTAAAAATTCTTTATCATTAATGATATATTTCTTTACTATTGAGTGGATAATTTTTTTATTTGTATAGCAATCTTTTATTAATTGATTTGCCTCTAAAATTATTGATGAACAAAAATCTTTAAAAGAAATTTTTTGATCTATTTTTTTTTTAATAGAAAGGTCAATAGTATAAATATCTGGGCTATCATATAATACAGTTAAATTTTCAAGATGAGTAGAAATTTTACTTTCTGCATCTCTAACTAGTAAATTTACTTTTTCCAAGTACTCATCATGATTATTATTTTGAATAATTTTTTTTGACTGAAAAAATAATTTAGAAAAATTTTCACTAAAAACTCCTAATCTTAATTCACTAGATCCAAAATCAATTATAGATGAATATTTATCCTTCATAATTTGATATAATTATTTTGTCGTTCATTCTTAGATCAATCAATTGACCTGGTATAATTTTTTTTAACTTAATAAATGATCTATAATTTTTTAATGATTTCTCCAAATTGAATGATGGAAGCATTACAATAGTATTATTTTCAAACTGAATATCCCATCTGTTACTTTTAAAATGATAATATTTTTTAATTTTGCTTAAATTAAAATTATATAATTCTAAAATTCTTTGTAATTTTAATAACTCATTTACTTGAAAGTTTCCAAAAACTTCAGGCAAATTAGTTTCTTTTTCTACCAAAGATATCTTTGTAAGTTTTCCATTTTTACCAATATAGAATTTTTTTCCGTCAAATATTGTAATTCCTACAAAATCAGTTTTTTTTACTTTAACTAATAATTTAGAAGGTAGAATTTTGTTAATTGTATAATTATCTAAAAAACTATTTGTATTTAACCTTTGGTTAACCTCATCTTTACTAATTAAAAATATATTTTTTTTTTTAAAAAATTCTAAGTTTTTTTCAAGTATTGTTGTCTCTTTTTTATTAAGTCCAACAACATTGATATTATTTACTAAATTAAATTTTTTAAATTTAGAAATAACATTAAAGTTAAATGTTGAACTTAATAATAGTAATATTAACAAATAAAAATAAATTCTTTTCTTACTTATTGATTGAAGCATCTTTAATTATTTTTTCAATTAACTCAATAAAGCTTATTTTATTATAATTTGCAATTTCAGGTACTAATGAAAGCGCAGTCATACCGGGCTGAGTATTGGTTTCTAACAAGTAAAATTTATTTTTATAAAATCTAAAATCTGATCTCGTAACTCCTCTACATTTTAAAATTTTATGTGCTTTTAATGCTAAATCTGTAACTTTATTATAATTTTTTTTACTAATTTTAACTGGGATTATATGTTCAGTTTTTGCATTAGGATTATATTTTGCCTCATAATCATAGAATTGTCTCTTAGGTTTTAATTCTATGGCTCCTAGCTTTTGTCTACCAAATATTGCAACTTGAATTTCTCTTCCTGGAATGAATTTTTCAATCAAAACCTCTCCATAACTTTGTAATTTAAATAAATTTTTGATAAAATTTGACTTATTGCATATGTAAACATTAACACTAGAACCCTCATTAATTGGTTTTACAACTACTGGAAAATCTAATTTTTTTTTAATTTTTTTAATAATATTTTTTTTAATAACATTTTTTTTAAATAAAAATTTAATATATTTGGGTGTTAAAATATTATTTTTAATAAATAGTTTTTTTGATAGTTCTTTATCTATCGCTACAGCAGAGGATTTTACGCCAGAATGAGTATATTTAACTTTTTCTGACTCGAGTATTGATTGAATGTAACCATCTTCTCCATACCTGCCATGAAGTAAATTCAAAACTAGATTGGGTTTAAAAAATCTTAATTTTTTTACAAACTTTCCATCAGGTTCAATAATTTTTAGATTATATTTTTTATTTTTTTTTAACTCTAAATAGACACTCTTAGCAGTTAATAAACTTATATCTCTTTCATTTGAGTAACCGCCTGCTATTAATAGAATTTTTTTTTTCAATTTATTCTAAAATTTTAATTTCTTTTTCTAAACTAATTCCGGTCTTTTCCAAAACTCTTTTACTTACAAAATTGATCAACTTTGACATATCTTTGAATGTTGCATTTCCTTTATTAACAAAAAAATTACAATGTTTATCTGAAATACAAGCATCTCCAAAATTTTTATCTAATGGCACAGAATCTTTTATAAGTTCCCAAACCTTTTTTTTAGTTTGTGATATAGGATTTTTAAATGTGCTACCACTGGTTTTAATTCTTGTTGGTTGTGCTTTTTCTTTTTTTAATTTTAGCTCATTTGTAAAATTTTTTATTTTTTTTTGATCTCCCTTGACTCCTTTAAAAGATGCACTTAAAAAAACTAAGTCATCAGATAAACTAGTTTTTCTATATTCAAATTTAATTTTTTCAGCAGGCAGATTTATTACATTTCCAAAAATATCAATTGCTTGAATCGATATCAATATATCCTTAAATTCATTTCCAAAACAACCAGCATTCATTCTTATACCTCCTCCAATCGTACCAGGAATACAGGATAAAAATTCAAATCCACTTAAATTATAATTTATTGCAAAATCAGATAGAGCTTTATCTAAAGCAGCACTTCCAGCAATTATTATATCTTCGCCTAGAAGAGAAATATTACCAAAATTTCTACCTAATTTTATAACTACACCATCAAATAAATTATCTGTGATTAAAGTATTTGATCCTGCGCCAAGAATAAATATTTTTTCTCTTCCCTTAAGCTTTTTTAAAAAATTAACTAATTCTTTTAAATTTTCAGCTTTAAAAAAAACTTTTGATTTTCCTCCAATATTAAACCAATTTTTTTTCTTTAGATCATGTTCGAATCTTACATTGTCTCCAAATTCTAATAACAAATTTTTTAGCTCATTTGTTTCCATTACATTAACTCCTGAAGTTTTCTCATCCAGTTAGAAATAGATCCTGCCCCCATTCCTATTACAATTTTTTTGCCATACATATTTTTTTTAAGGAATATTGCTAATTGTTTGTTATCATTAACTAAAAATAATTTAACTTTTGAATTTTTTATAATTTCTTTTGCAAAATTTAAATAACTAAATCCTAATTTTATTTTTTCTCCAGCGGTATATACTGGACACAAAACAACAGTATCAGCATTTTGAAAAGCAAAAGAAAATTCTCTTCTTAAATCTTTTAATCTTGAAATTCGATGAGGCTGAAATATACAAACTTTATCAAAACCATCATAAACTTTATTAACTCCTTCTAGTACAACTTTTATCTCTGTTGGATGATGCGCATAATCATCATAAAAATCTATTTCATTATAAGTAAATATTTTATTAAATCTTCTTTGGACACCTTTAAAATTTAATAATCCTTTTTTAATATCTGAAATAGATATTCCTACTGTTAAAGCAACTGCTGCTGCCGCAACTGAATTTCTAATGTTATGAAGTCCAAGTAAAGGTATTTTTATTTTTCTTATGAATAATTTTTTTTTATTTGGAACATTCACAAGCAAATCAAATTCAGTAAATTTTATATTTTGTTTGATATTCTTAATTAAAAAATTTGATTTAGAATTAATTCCATATGTATAAATATTTTTACTATTAAGTTTTCTAATAAGATCGGTGCTAATTTTATCGTCTATACATATAAAGGATTTTCCAAATGAAGGAACTTTTTCAATAAATTTAATAAAGTAATTTTTTAAACTATCCATAGATTTATAAAAATCCATGTGCTCTCTATCTATATTTGTAATAATTGAATAGGTGGGAGGAATATGTACAAAACTTCCATCAGATTCGTCTGCTTCTAAAATTGACCATTCACTTTTTCCAAGTTTAGCAGTATTTTTTATAGAATTAATAACGCCACCATTAATAATTGTAGGATCTAATTTAGTTTTTTGTAAAATTGATGCAACTAAAGATGTTGTGGTGGTTTTTCCATGCGAACCAACTACAACGATGTTTCTCATTAAAGAAACTATATGAGCCAACATTTCACCTCTCAAAATAATAGGCAGATTTTTTCTTTTTGCCTCAATCATTTCTGGATTATTTTTTTTTATTGCTGAAGATATTACAACTATTGTTGCATTTTTAAGATTTTGTTTTTTTTGTCCTATAAAAATTTTTATTTTCTCTTTTTTAAGTCTCTCAATATTTTTATTTTCTAAAATATCACTTCCCTGAACTTTAAAACCTTTTCCTTTCATAATCAGCGAAAGTCCACTCATTCCAATTCCCCCAATTCCTACGAAATGAATTAGTTCGGTTTTTCCTAATTCAATTTTCATTTATATTTTCCAATATTTTTTGATTAACATTAATCCAAGTATTTTTGTAATTTAATTTTTTTAAATTTTCCTTTTTTTTAATATAATCATTTTTATTAATTAAAATATCTTTCAAAACTTCTTCAATTTTTTCTTCAAAATATTTTTGCTCTAATATCCAGCAACAACCATGATTCTTATAAAAATTAGCATTTTCAAATTGATGATTATCTTTTGATGATGGTAATGGAATTGCAATAAATGGGATATTTAAAACAGATAACTCGGCTAAAGTTGAAGCCCCAGCTCTTGTTAAACAAAGATCAGCTTGATGAATAATATTTTCAAAATTTTTTTCAAAATTAAAAATGGTATTTTCAATATTGTTTTTAGAATAAAAATTTTTTAAATCGTTAATATTTTTATTGCTTGTTTGTTGTATTATATTTAAAGAAAATTTTTTTGAAATATTCACAATTAAGTTTTTTAGATTTTTATCAAATATACTTGCGCCTTGGCTGCCTCCTACTACTAATATATTGAACTTATGTTTAGTATTATAGTTATTATTTAATTTATAGATATTTTCTTTTACTAATGGTTTAATAATTGCCATTTTGCTTTTTGAGTTATTAGGAAAATTTTTAATATCTTCAGAATAACAAAAAATTTTTATACATGAATTCAAAAAATACTTATTTGCTCTTCCCAAAACCATATTGGGCTCAAGTAAGTAAATTTTTAAGTTAAGTAATTTAGCTGCTAAAATTAGAGGCAATGACATATATCCTCCTGTAGAAATAAGTTTTTCTACTTTTCTATTTTTTAAAAGAAAAAATGATTTAAAAGTTAAAAATAATATTAAAATTACATTAATTGGCAAAATAAAAATATTATTCAGTTTTGGAGTATCAATTACATTATATTTATAATTATCTTTATCTAAATATCTTGAGCCTCTTTTATCAGTTGAAATAGTTACATTCATATCTTTTGATAAATGATCAAAAAGAATCATGGCCGGGACTACATGACCCCCTGAACCGCCAGTAGTAATTAGTATATTTCCTTTCATCTTAGCTAACTTTTCTTTTTGTTAAATTTAAAATAATTCCTGAAATTATTGCTGTACTAACAATAGATGAACCGCCATAACTTAAATATGGTAATGTCATGCCAGTAGTTGGTAATAACCTAATATTTACTCCAATGTGAACAAATGTTTGCAACAAAATCAATGAAACACTGCCAATTAATATTAATTTAATCTTTTCTGCGTTTACCAAATTTATTTTTTGTATTATTTTGTATGCAAATACCAAGTACAATAATATGATAGCTATAACGATTATTGCGCCAAACTCTTCGGAAACTACGGAAACAATATAATCAGTGTGAGCTTCTGGAATCTTTGAATTAAGAGTGCCTTCTCCTATACCCTTTCCAAAGAAACCGCCACTAATAATAGCATCACTTGCTTTTTCAGCTTGATAATTACCAGACTCAGAAGAATTTATAAATGAAAACAATCTAAACTTAATGTACTCAAATTTTGAAACAAAAAAAATTAAATAAGAAGCTGTTAAAAAAACAATTATAAAAAATATAAGGAATAAATATATATTAATTCCAGAGACAAAAATAAGAGTTAACCATATCATTGCTATAAGCAGCGTTTGACCTAAATCTGGTTGGGAAATTAATAGTAATAAGATTGGTAAAAGTATTAGGCTACTTAAAAAATATTTAAAATATAAGTTATTTTTTTTTAAACATAATAAGGTTGATAAAATTACTATAAAAAAAGGCTTAATAATTTCAATTGGCTGGAATCTTGGTAAAAATCCAAAATCTATCCATCTTTTTGATCCTTTAACCTCTATTCCAATGAATGGTACTAAAACTAAAGTAATAAATGATATACAGAATAAAAAAATCGATATTTTAATTAATAGTTCTTCTTTCAAAAATGAAAAAATAATTAATATAATTATTCCCAAAATTATAAAAGCAAAATGTTTAATAAAAAAATAATAAGAATTTGTATCAAGTTTGTCAGAAGCTATTATGGAAGTCGAAACTAATGAAAAAAATAATCCCAAAATAAATAAAATAAATGTCAAAGAAAAAATATATTTATCAATATTTTTCCACCAATCATAAAAGTTATCAAAATAATTTTTCATAAAATAAAATTTATTTTTTTAAATGTTTTTTAATAATTTTATTAAAATATTTTCCCCTATCTTCAAAATTTTTAAATTGATCAAAAGATGCAGCTGAAGGACTAAATATAAGAATTCTTTTTTCTTCATTTTTTTTAAAATCTTTAAGAGCTTGTAATAAAGAATGATTTAAATTTTTTGATATTTTATATTTAATTTTATTAGATAATATTTTTGAAAAAAATAATTTATCTTTTCCATAGATAAATGCTTTGATTTTTCTAAAATTTTCTTTTTTTAATTTTAATTTATCTCCTTTCTTAGCTATACCTCCCAAGATCCAATAAATGTTATTAAAAGTCTCCAACAAAGGGAGTGTTGAAGATAAACTGGTTGATTTAGAGTCATTGATTACAATTAATGTTTTAGACTGATAAATTGTCTGTTGCCTAAAATCTAAATGCTTAAATTTATTAGCTGCACTAATTATTTTTTTTAAATGAAGTTTCAAATTTTTAGAAAGAGCAAATATAAAAGAAAGATTTTTAAAGTTAGATACATTTTTAAGATAATCGTTGGTTATCATTTTATGATATCTTTTATATTTTTCATAATTTACTCTATAAATTCTAGGATTAATTTTATTTTTTTTAATCAAATTATTTAATAAATAATTATTTTTTTCTATAAAAGCACAATCTTTTTTTGATTGGTTTTGTATTAATTTAAATTTTGCTTTTATGTAGTTTTTATAATTTCCATGTCTTTCAAGATGATCTGGTGAAAGGTTCAATATAACAGAAAATTCTGATTTAAAAAATTTACTATATTCTAATTGGTAAGATGATGCCTCTATTACAAAAAGTGTATTATTCTTTAAATTTCTTTCAAGCAGTGTTGGGCTTCCAATATTTCCCGTTAATCTTACATCTTTTCCATGTTCTTTTAAAATATCATATAATAGTTTTGAAGTTGTAGATTTTCCATTAGTACCAGTAATCGTTATTTTTTGTACATTTGGATAACTCAAATAAAATATATCAAGCTCTGTGATTACTTTAGAATTATTATTTTTTAAATATTTGGATAATTTACAATTATTTATATCTATCCCAGGACTTAAAACTATGTAATCAAAATTATTTTTTTTTAACTGCTTGTAGTTTATCGTTTTATGTTGATATTTTGATGGTATATTTATCTTATTATCATCAATAATTTTACAATAATTTTTTTTATTCAAAAATTTATAAGAAGCGTATCCAGACTTTCCAAAACCATAAATTAAAAAATTTTTTTTATAAAATATAGTTTTTTTTTGCATTCATTATCTAAATTTTAAAGTTGCTAATCCTATCATTGCCAAAATGATAGAAATTATCCAAAATCTAATAACCACTGTAGATTCGGGCCATCCTTTCTTTTCAAAGTGATGGTGAATTGGTGCCATTTTAAATATTCTTTTGCCCGTTAACTTAAAAGAAATTACTTGCGCAATAACTGATATTGCCTCTAATACAAATAATCCTCCGGTTATTGCCAAAACAATTTCATGTTTGGTAATTATTCCTACAGCTCCTAAAGATCCTCCTAAAGCAAGCGATCCGGTATCTCCCATAAAAATTTTTGCTGGAGGAGCATTAAACCACAAAAATCCTAAACAGGCTCCAATGATTGATCCACAGAATATAGATGCTTCACCTACTCCTTCAATATATGGAATTTGCAAATATCCGGAAAAAACTATATTTCCTGTAACATAACTAATAAATGCAAAACAAGCAGCCACTAGTATTACTGGAACTGTTGCTAAACCATCTAATCCATCAGTCAAATTAACAGCATTAGATGAACCAACTAAAATAAATAGGTAAAAAGGAATAAAGAACCAACCCAAATTTATTACCAAGTTTTTGAAAAAAGGAAAATATAGATTTTTTATTTGATCAGACTCACTAAAAGTATAAAGAATAAATATTCCAATTAAAGCTAATACAACTTGAATAATAAATTTAAATTTTGAAGATACGCCTGAAGAATGATTTTTCTTAATTTTTTTATAGTCATCATAAGCACCCAATAATCCAAAAGATCCTGCAATATAAATCAAAAACCAATTGTAAGGATTTGAAAGATCTCCCCATAATAAAACTCCAGAAAAAACTCCAAGCAGTATCATTAGCCCTCCCATTGTTGGAGTTCCTATTTTTTTTACTATATGATCCGAAGGTCCATCATCTCTTATTGGATTATGTATCTGTTTTGCCGAAAAATAATTTATTAATGGATTCCCAACAATAAAAACTATTATCATTGAGGTAAACATTGACAAACCAGTTCTAACAGTTAAATACTTAAAGACATTAAAGAAACTAAAGATATCTACCAAACTTGAAAAAAGACTAAACAGCATTAATTTTTCCTACTTTTAGATTTTTCATGATAGCATTTAGACCTGTAGAGTTTGAACCTTTAACCATTAAATATTCACCATTTTTTATATCATTTTTTATAAAATTTGAGACATCTTTGCTTGAATACAATATCTTTCCTCTTTTTTGTGGTCTAATTTTGTTAAACGTACTACTAATTCTTTTTCCATAAACATAAGCTCTATTAATGTTAGTTTTATTAACTATTTTAGCTACTTCTAGATGCAATTTTTTTGAAAATTTTCCTAATTCCAACATATCTCCCAATAAAATTATTTTTCTTTTAGAATTACTTTTTAAATTATTAAAATTGTTTAAAGCAAACTTTAAAGATAAAGGATTTGAATTATAACTTTCATCAATAAGATGAATTTTTTTCTTATTAATTTTTATAAGCTTATAATCTCCTCTTCCCTCGGGTAAGTTGTAACTAAAGAAGAACTTTTTACTAATATTTTTTATATCTAAAAAAATTGAAATTACCGCAAGGCTAGCAAGTATATTATCTATATAAGCCTCTACATTTCTCTTAATTTTAAAATCTATAGATCTTCCATCAATATTTATTTTAACAATACTAATATTTTTTTTTCTTTTAATTTTTTCAAGCTTTATGTTGGATTTATTTTTTTTACTAAAAGAAATGATATTTAAATTTCTATTTAACGCTTTTATCTTAAAATATTTGTAAAATTTGTCATCAGCATTTAATACAATGGACCCATTTTTTAAAATATTATCTATAATTTCTGATTTAGCTTTAGCTATACCAAAGAGATTTTTAAAATTCTTACTATGAGCATATGAAATATTTGTTATTAATCCTATATTTGGTTTTATTATCTTTGATAAATAATCTATTTCACCTTTTTTATACATTCCAAGTTCAAAAACACCAAACTTATCTTTATTATCTATATTGAATAACGAAAGAGGAACACCATATTTGTTATTATAAGATTTTTTGGAGTAAGTAGTTCTGTGAAATTTGTTTAATGATTGGCCTAATAATTCCTTTAGAGATGTTTTGCCTGCTGAACCGGTAATTCCTATTGCAATAATGCCTGACGAGGCTCTAACTTTGCTTGCACATTCTGTAAAAATTTTTAAAGTATTTTTAAGCTTAATTTTTTTTTTTATATTTGATCCATAATATTTATCTACAATTGAAACTGAAGCTCCTTTTTTTACTGCTTCATTGGCATATTTATTGCCATCTACCTTTTTTCCTTTAATTGCAAAAAAAATATTATTTTTTTTAATTTCCTTTGAATTGATGCAAGCTTTATTGATAATTATATTGTTACCCAGTTTCTTTTTTATTTTCTCTTCTATAATGTTTGTTTTCCAACTGTTATTTAAATTTCTATTTTTTTTTTTAATTGATTTTAATATGCAATCTTTATCTGAAAAATATTTTCTATTTTCATACTCTTGATAAGATTCATGACCCTTTCCTGCTACTACAACTATTTCATCTGATTTAATGTTATTAATAGCTTTGTTAATTGCAATTTTTCTAGATGAAATTTCAATTAATTTGTCTCTATTTATATATGTTTTAATTTCAGTTCTTATTTTTTTTGGATTCTCTTTTCGTGGATTGTCATCGGTTAAATAAACCTTGTTGCAATGCATATTTGCAATTCTACCCATGATTTTTCTCTTCGTTTTATCTCTTTCTCCACCACATCCAAAAACTATATTTATTTTTTTTAATGGAAATTGTTCATTTATATTATTTAAACAAACTTTAAGAGCATCTGGCGTGTGTGCATAATCTAAAATTACGATAGAATTATTTTTTAAATTACCAACTTTTTCAAGCCTGCCTGGTATATGCTTTATTTTTTTTATTGAATTTAAAATATTTTTAAAATTTAAATTACTTTTAGAAGCTGCCAAGATTGACATCAAAAGATTCTTAACTTGTATTTTTCCTATTAATTTTGTTGAAAAATTATAAATGTTTTTTTTATATATAAATTTAACATGCTGATTATATTTCAAAAACTTGTGATCAATTATCTTCAAACTAGAATTATCGGATCCTATGCTTAATGAATTTAAATTATTTTTTTTTATAATATTTTTTAACTTGTTTTTAAATATTAAATTTTCATCATAAATTACTATAGATTTTTTTTTCATTAATTTTTTAAATAAAATTAATTTTGAGTTAAAATAATCTTTGAATGTTTTATGATAATCAAGGTGATCTCTGGTTAGGTTTGTAAATATTCCTATATTAAATTTTAATCCATTTAGTCTATGTTGTTTAAGCCCATGACTCGAAGCTTCTAAAATAACATTGTTAATTTTTTTTTTTTTTAAACTTGTTAAAATATTATTTAATAGAATTGGATCATATGTGGTATTTAAAAAAATATTTTTATAATTAAATCCACTTATTCCAAGAGTTCCTATCGAAGAAACTTTAATTTTATTTAGTTTTAAAATTTGATAATAGAAATTAGCTATTGAGGATTTTCCATTTGTTCCGGTAACTGCAATTAAATTTTTTGGACGTTTAAAATTTAATTTCGTAGAAAATTCTGCAAGTAGTTTTCTTGGGTTTTTATTTTTTAAATATAAGACATTATTTTCAAATCTTTCTTTAACTTTTTCAGATACTATTATTTTTGATCCTTTTTTTATTGCATCTTTAATATATTTATTTCCATCAAGATTATTTCCTTTTATAGCAAAAAAAATATAATTTTTTTTAATCAATTTTGAGTCAAACGCTATTCCATTAAACTCAAATTTTTTAAATTTTTTATTTAAATTTGAATAATAGTCTTTAAGTAACATAATTTACGCTCTTAATATTTTGTGGCTAAAATTGGTCCAATTTTTTCAATTATTTGTCCAGTTATCCAAACTGTTGTCCAGCCCGCTGTGTTTCTCCAATTTCCTTTATAAGGATTTCTTTCGTCTCTATAATGATAAACAAATTCTTTGTTTGCTTTAGGTTCATCAAGCATTACGACTAGTACAAACTTTGGATTAGATGTTGGAAATACTGATGCAAAAGTATTAATCTTTTTTTTAGAATAACCCCCTTCTGTTGCTTTATCAGCGGTACCAGTTTTTCCTCCTATATCGTAACCCCTAACATTGGCAAAACCTGCTGTTCCTTCTTTAGTAGAAACAATCTTTCTCAAGATTGGGTTTATATTTTTTGAAACTTCTTCATTCAAAATTTTATTAGCTTTTTTATAATTTTCTTTTTTTATCAAAGTTGGAGATACATCAAATCCTCCGTTCGATATTATTGAATACCCTTTCGTTAATTGTAATAAAGTTGTTGCAATCCCATGCCCAAAACCTACGGTTAGCAATTTACACTTTCCCCATCTTCCCATTTGAGTTTCGCCTACTTCTTCGATATCAAATCCAATATTTGTTAAAATACCTATAGTTTGAAGAAATTTATCATATTTGTCGATTCCGATCTTTTCTGCAATTCTTGCTGAACCAATGTTTCCTGATCTTATTAAAATATCTTCAGCTGTTAAATCTGAAGGAATCTTCTCGTCATATTCTGATATAGAATTACCGGCGCAAGTAATTCTTTTTTTTAAGTCTTTAAATTCTGTATCTGGCTTAATTACACCATAATTAATACCAGCTGCAATTGTAAATGTCTTAAATACTGATCCAAATTCATAGACTGCTTTCGTTGCTCTATTAATATATTTTAAGTCAGTAATTTTTTCTCTTTTGTTCAGATCAAAATCAGGCAAAGATACCATTGATAAAATATCTCCATTACTAATATCCATTAATATTGCTGCACTACCAATGTTTTGAAATATATCTTTAGATTTTAGTAATTCTTCCCTAATTAAATATTGTAAATCAGTATCTAAAGTAAGCACTAAGGGATCTCTAGATGTTGTTAATTCATAATCAAAGGTTTTCTCTAAACCAGATATGCCATTATTGTTGTCATCTATTTGTCCCAAAACATGACTAAATAATTCACCATTTGGATATATTCTGGCAATTTTTTCTTCTTGAATAAATGATTTATCTCCAAGTAATAATATTTTTTCCAATTTTTCTTGTAAAATCTTTTTTTGAACATAAAAGAATTTTTTACCATACATTTTTTTTTTAAAATTTTTATTTGGAAATAATAATTTTAAAGTAATTAATAGTTTTTCTTTATCAATTACCAAATTTGGATTAATCCCAATATTTATAACTGTTACAGT
>CACACV010000003.1 GCA_902531025.1 uncultured Pelagibacteraceae bacterium
AAGCAATTAATATTTTCTTCATATATAATTTTCCTTTATTAATTATTTTAAGTTAACTTTAAAAAAAATAAGTATAGGTATATTGCTAAAAAAATCATAATAAAAAAAATAAAATCAACTATTGGTTGATTTTTTTTATTTACAATTTTCTGTTTATTTTCTTGATTTAAATAAAATTATTTTTTTTTTATTAAATTATTCATGAAACTTATTAATAAATTGATTTTCTTCCTAGTCTAGCAGCTCCCCTGACACCACTAGCGTCACCATATTTAGGCTTGAGAAATACTCCCTCATACTCTTTTCCTATAACAAATTTTTTTACCATAGATTCAATTTCATTCAAAAAATCTATCTCATTAGAAACACCTCCTCCAAAAATAAATACATCGGGATCTAAAATATTAATTATCGTAGACAAAGACATTGCTAAGTTTAATTTAAATTCGTCAATAAAACTTTCAGCATCTAAATCATGTTTTCTATTTAATTCGAATATTTCATTTGCTTTAAGATTTTTTTTATATTTTTTATTAAACTTTTTGTTGAGGGCATGACCAGAAATAAAACTCTCTATTTCTGCTTCTCTTAAATTTGATGTTTCAAAATTTTCTTTTTTTGCAGCAAAGTAAGGAATTTGATTATGGCCCCACTCTCCCGCAACACCATTTGGACCAGTAACAATTTTTTTATCAATAACAAGCCCTCCTCCAGCTCCTGATCCTAATATTATTCCGTATACAATTTTATAATGTTTTCCTGAGCCATCTATTGCTTCAGACAAAGCAAAGCAATTTGCATCATTTTCACAAAATACTTCTTTTCCTAATGCTTTTCTTAAATCGTTTTGAAAAGGTTTTTTTTCTAACCAGTTACAATTAGGGGCGTTTTTTACTAATCCTGTTTGTGGAGAATGAACTCCTGGATGACAAACCCCAATTGGCAGTTCTGTTTTGAATTCTTTTTCTAAATTTATCACAAGATCTCTAATTGAGTTTACTGTTTTTAAATAATCTTTTGGACAATCTATCCTAGATCTATGACTTTCTTCGCCATTGTTATTTAGTACTACACTTTCAATTTTTGTAGCTCCAACATCAACACCAATTTGCATAACTAATACGTTGCTCTTCCACCACTTAAATCAAATACAGCTGCAGTAGAAAAGGAATTTTCTTCACTAGCAAGCCAAGTAACAAGAGAAGCAAGCTCTTCAACTTTTGCAAATTTATTTCTTGGAATTTTAGAAAGCATGTAATTTATATGTTCTTCGGTCATTTGATCAAATATTCTAGTTTTTGCTGCAGCAGGTGTTACACAATTTACAGCAATATTTTTTTGGGCAAGTTCTTTTCCTAATGATTTGGTTAGACCAATTACTCCAGCTTTTGAGGTACTATATGCGCTTGCATTAGGATTACCTTCTTTTCCTGCGATTGATGCAATATTTACTATCCTACCAAAGTTATTTTTTATCATATAAGGGACTACAGCTTTACAACAATAAAAAACAGAATTTAAATTAAGATTTATTATCTTGTTCCATTCTTCTATTGGATATTCTACTACAGTAGTATTCATGCCTGCTATACCAGCATTATTTATAAAAATATCTATTTTCCCAAGTTTGCTTTCAATAAGTTTTAAATTTTTTTCTATATTTTCGTAATTAATTACATCCACAAGCTGGTAACTTAAATTTGAGGAATTAATTTTTTCTAGAGCTTTTTTTGCAGCTTTTTCATCTATGTCCCATATTATAACTTCTGCACCTGATTGAATGAATCTCTCAGTTATAGCCAAACCAAAACCTTGAGCTCCTCCAGTAATAACAGCAATTTTTTTTGATAAATCAAATTTGATCATTTTATCAAGTTAATGGTTAATTACCATTCACCAACATTCTTCATGGAGGCCCATGGTTCTTTAGGGTCCAAGTAACCATCTTGTAAAATTTCAATAGAAATATTGTCTGGAGATTTTATAAAAGCCATATGTCCATCTCGCGGTGGTCGATTAATTGTAATCCCCATATCTTTTAATCTTTGACAAGTTTCATATATATTCTCAACTCTGTAAGCTAAATGACCAAAATTTCTTGAGCCTGTTCCTAAATTATCTCCGTCCCAATTGTAGGTTAATTCAATTTCAGCAGATTTATCGTTCGGAGCTCCTAAAAAAATTAAAGTGTATCTTCCTTTTTCACTATCTTTCCGTCTAGTTTCTATTAGTCCAAGACCTTTACAAAAAAATTCTAATGATTTTTCAATATTAGAAATCCTAATCATTGTATGTAAATACTTCATAATTTTTAATTCTATATTATCCTTTAATTCCTAGGTGTGTATATTTAACATTCAAATAATCTTTTATTGCCATGGATCCACCTTCTCTTCCATATCCAGTTTGTTTGATTCCACCAAATGGTGCTTCGGCTATTGCAACAAAACCAGTATTAACCGCTACAGTTCCAGTTTCCATTAATTCAGATGCTCTATGTGCTTTTTCCATAGAGTTTGTGCATATATAACTACATAATCCAAGATCATTATTATTTGCCCTTTCTATAACTTCATCAAAAGATTTAAAAGACAGCATTGGAACTAAAGGTGCAAATGGTTCTTGTTTCATAATTGTAAAATCATCTTTTACATCATCAAAAACAGTAGGTTCATAATAAAAGCCCTTATTAAAACCAGCTGGTCTTTTACCTCCTAATAGAATTTTTGCTCCTTCTTGCTTTGTTTTTTCAACCAATTCTTCTACTTCAGTTAATCTTTTTTGTGTTGTAAGTGGTCCTAATTGAGTATCAGGATCCATTCCATTGCCAATTTTTAGTTTCTTGGTTTTTTCAATGAATAAATTAATAAAATCATTTTTTTTATTTTCTTGTATGTAAAATCTATTTGGAGATATACAAACTTGTCCATTATTTCTAAATTTAGACGATATAGCCATATCTGTTGCTTTGTTAAGATCTGCATCTTCAAAAACAATAAATGGAGAGTGTCCGCTTAATTCCATTGTTACTCGTTGTACTTTATCTGCCGCTTGTTTAAGAATTAATTTTCCTACTCTTGTCGATCCTGTAACTGAAATTTTTTTAATTATATCTGATGAAATCAATTGTTGACTAATACTTGGTGGATCACCTGAAAGTAAATTTACCACTCCTGGAGGAACTCCACATTCTCTACATATATCAACTAGCTCCATTACAGTTCCGGGCGTTATTACATCTGGTTTAACTATAACAGAACACCCTGCTGCTAAAGCTGTAGAAATTTTTCTAGAAGATAGAACTAGCGGAAAGTTCCAAGGTGTTAATGCTGCCACTACTCCAACGGGTTGGTAATAAACATGCACTCTAGTGTCAGCAAATCTACTCTCAACTGTTTGTCCATAAATTCTTTTTGTTTCTTCTGCGTTCCATTCGAATATGTCTGCCGCACCTCCTACTTCTCCTTTGGCTTCGGCAAATGGTTTTCCAACTTCTAATGTCATCCATTTTGCGAGAACATCTTGCTTCTCTCTCATTTTGTCAGCAATTCTTCTGATGATATAAGATCTTTGCCATGGAGGAGTTTGTTTCCAAACCTCTAAACCTTTTTCTGCAGATTTTAATGCTTTATCAACATCACTTGGAGCTGCTTTTGATGCATGACCTAAAACTTCTTCTGTTGCAGGGTTGATAACCTCGTATGTTTCATTTTTTTTAGAGGATTGCCATTTTCCATCTATAAACTGACCAAATTTTTCGTACATATTTTTATATATTAATTTTTATTTAGTTTTAAAATTTAACAAAAATATTTTGATGTTTCAAATTAATAAAATTTTCTAAAAAATAAAATATATGATTTAGTTAATTGGTTTCATATAAAGTTGGGAACATTTTACCTCCCAATTTGTCACCGTCTTTATAACCACCATCCATCATAGCTTTTCTATAATTATAACTTGTCCAATCTCCAATATAACTAATTTTTGCATCTTCTTTTGCTACTCTTAGAGTGTATCTGCTTAATGTTTTTTTTGGTATTGAAGGGCTAAGTACTCCATGGAGAGTTCTCATATCGAATATGACACAATCTCCTGGTTCACAATCCCATTTCAAGAATTCATACTTTCCTTTATTACCTAAGATATCAGGTGGTAATTCATACTTTTTTCCATTTATAATGCATTCTTTTCCCTCTATTTTATGCCCATCTTTAAAAAGAACTCTTAAAAAAAGCTTTCCCCATAAATGTGATCCTTTAACCCAAGCGACACCTTCGTCTTTTCCAGTTGCCTGCAGCGGCAACCAAAGTACACTCATTGTTCCTTCAATATCAAAATAACTAATATCGTGATGAAAAGGAGTTGAGGATTTTGATCCTGCTTCTCTGAGAAACCAATTATCCATTACAAGATTTATTTTTTTTGCAGACATTAATTCAGATGCAATCTGAGCATATGGAGATTCATAAACAAACTCTTTGAATTCAGGAACTAAATCCCAAGTCCAATAATCTTCTAAATAGGCTGGAACATTAGTTTTAGTAGTATGTGATTTAAACCTTGGACTTGGATTTTGAATATCTCTCTCAATACCTTTTTTTAATTTTTCTATCCATTTATTACTAAACTTGTTTTTTAAAAAAACGGCTCCATCTTTATTAAATTTTTCTATTTCTGATTTTAAAATAAGTTTACTCATAAAAATATATATTAAGCAACGATATCATTTTTGTTTGATTTTTTTACTAAATAAATTCCAATTATGACTGCAATTAATGCTATTAATACTTTTGAAGTAATTAGCTCTTTTAAAAATATATATCCCAAGATCACACCAAAAATTGGAATTAAATAAGCTACTTGAGCCTGAAAAACTAATCCATTTCTTATTAAAATTCTAAATCTAAGTAACCAAGCTAAACCTGTGGCAACTACTCCAAGGTAAATAACTGATATGGTTGACTCGACACTTGGGTTTAAATTCCAAGGTTGTTCTGTATAAGCTGTAATTGGAATTAAAAAAATAGTTGCCCATATCAAAATGGAAGCTGTCACATTTTCGTTTTTTTTGTTGCTTATTTTTATAGTCAGCAATCCTCCAATGACATAAAAAGTTGATCCAATTAGTATTAAAAATGCTGAAAAAAAATTACTTTCATTAATTAATATATTGTCAGAAAATAAAAAAACAATACCTGAAAAACCAACCAAAACTCCTAATACTTTTATAAAATTAATTTTCTCATTATCTGTAAAAAGATGGGCTAATAATGTTGCGCTCAATGGTGTGCTAGCCATTAAAATAGCTGCAAGATTACTTTGTACTTTTTGAACTCCATAAGCTATTAAAAAAAAAGGAATAACCAAATTAATTAAACCAATTGAAGCAAACCAATACCAATCTTTAGAAAATGCTTCAATTTTTATCCTTTTAAAAAAACATAACGCAACTACTGGTATAGCCCCAAAGAAAATTCTTAAAAAAGCAATTGTAACTGGTCCATAGGAGTAAGTTGCAATTTTAATATTGAAAAATGCAGAAGCCCATATCAAAGCCAAAATAGTTAGAAGTAAATAATCTATTAATTTTGGTTCCCTCATTTAAACTATATCCTCTTCTTTTCCACGTGTAATCTTAATTAATTGTTCATAAGTAATCTTAAAAATTGAATGTGGATGACCAGCGGCAGCATAAACATATTTAAACCTTGATAAAGACAAATCTATTAATATAGGATTTTTTCTTAAATGAGCGATAGGTGAAACTCCTCCTATAGAAAAACCAGTTTCAGCTTTAACTTCGTCTGCATTTGCCATTGAAACGTCTTTTAAATTAATAATTTTTTTTATTTTTTTAAGAGAGCATCTCTTATCACCTGATACTAAGCATAAAATAAAGCTATTATTAGTTCTCAATAATAAACTTTTTACTATTGCACCTACTTTGCAATTTAATGATAAAGCAGCATCTTCAGCTGTTCTAGCAGAGCTTTTTAAAATTTGTACTTTCAAAGTTTGGTCAAATTCATTTAAAATTTTGAGCACTCTTTTAACCGATTCTTTGTCTAATATATTTTCCATTCAACTAATAATTGTAATAAACTGTGAATTGATAAATTATTATTAATTCCCATTTATATATGTAAGAAATGCATAGGTGATATATCAATAATTAACAATATTAATTTACTTTTTTTTGATATTAAATGACCAAAATTATAGGAAATAATATGAGCTCAAATGACATACTAAAAATAATGAAAGATAAAGAAATCGAATATATCGATTTAAGATTTACTGATCCTAGAGGAAAGCTACAACATTTAACAATGGACTCAACAGCAGTTGATGAATCTATGTTAAATGATGGTGTTTTTTTTGATGGTTCATCAATAGCTGGTTGGAAGGCTATTAATGAGTCTGACATGATATTAAAGCCTGATCTTTCTAGAAAAGTCATTGATCCTTTTACAACTCATAACACTTTGGTTTTGTTTTGCGATATTTTAGATGCCATAAAAAAAGATCCTTACGAAAGAGATCCAAGAGGAATAGCTAAGAAAGCTGAATCATACTTAAAAGAAACAGGTATAGGAGATAAAGCATATTTTGGACCTGAACCAGAGTTTTTCGTTTTTGATGATGTAAGAATTAAAAATGAAATGAATGAAACTGGTTTTGTAATTGATAGCGCAGAAGGACCTTACAACTCTGGAAAAAAATACGAAAATGGTAATATGGGTCATAGACCTGGAATTAAAGGTGGATATTTTCCGGTTCCACCAGTTGATAGTGCGCAGGATATGAGAGGAGAATACCTTAAAGGTCTTCGAGACGTAGGAATAATTGTTGAGAAACATCATCATGAAGTTGCTCCAAGTCAGCACGAACTAGGGATGAAATTTAGCACTTTAGTCGATCAAGCAGATAATGTTCAACTTTACAAATATGTTGTACAAATGGTTTCCCATTCTTTTGGTAAGACAGCAACATTTATGCCTAAACCTGTAAAAGGTGATAACGGATCTGGTATGCACATTCATCAATCTTTATGGCAAGGAGATACACCTTTGTTTTCAGGTCATAGATATTCTGGTTTGTCGGATACTGCCATTCATTATATCGGTGGAATTTTAAAACATGCTAAAGCTATAAATGCATTTTCAAATGCTACTACAAATAGTTATAAAAGATTAATACCAGGATTTGAAGCTCCAGTGCTTTTAGCATATTCTGCAAGAAACAGATCTGCATCATGTAGAATACCAATAACTTTAAGCAATAAAGGTGCAAGATGTGAAATAAGATTTCCAGATGCAGCAGGAAATCCATATCTGACTTTTTCTGCTATGCTAATGGCTGGCCTTGATGGTATAAAAAATAAAATAGATCCAGGAGAGTCATTTGATAAAGATTTATATACGTTATCTGAGGATGAAATTAAAAATATTCCAACAGTATGTGGATCATTGCGCGAAGCAATGGAAAGTTTAGATACTGATCGTAATTTTTTAAAAGAAGGAAATGTATTTTCTGATGATCAAATTGATGCTTATATAGCTCTAAAATTTGAAGAGATATATAACCTTGAACATACTCCTCACCCTATTGAGTTTGATATGTACTACAGTAGTTAGTAAAATTTAATTTAGTTATTTTTTATTTTTAATTAGTTCTCTGTCAGCAATCTTTTGTTTATTGACGCCTTCTTTGATTGTGTATTCTAAAGTCCCATTGGCTCCAGCATTTACTGCTTTTCTTTGAGACCTAAATAAAATTTTTTCTTTATTAGATTGGGCTAACTTTGCAGAATTTGATTGTAAATGTTTTATATCTCTCACGAATCTAAAATTATCACAGTTATGCATTTTATGCAAACCAGATATGCGCTTAACTAATGTTATATTTTGAACGACTCTCCGCACCCACAACGTTCTGTTTCATTTGGATTGTTGAAGGTAAATGATGTTGAGAAATTATCTTTTTTATAATCCATTTCTGTTCCTAAAAGATAAATTACAGCTGCAGAATCTATAAAAACCTTAACCCCTTTATCTTCTATAACTTCGTCGTTTGGGTTAATTTCTTTTGCATATTCCATTATATAAGACATTCCAGCACATCCTCCTGATTTAACACCTACTCTAACGCCTACAGATTTATTTTCTGACGCTGACATAATTTCCTTAATTCTTTTTGCAGCATTTTCACTTAATGAAATAATTTGTTTTGTCATAAATTTAACTCCAATTTTGCAGACTCTGACATCATTGATTTATCCCATGGTGGTTCCCAGACTAAATCAAGATCTACTTTATTTACACCATCGATATTCATAATACTATCTTTAACTTCTTTAGGCAAACTTTCTGCTACGGGACAATTAGGTGTAGTTAATGTCATTTTTACTTTTACATTTTTTTCATTTATTGAAACATCATAAATTAATCCTAATTCATAAATATTAATTGGTATTTCTGGATCATAAATTTTTTTTATTTCAGCTATTACTTTTTCTTTTAAATCCATTCTAATTTCTCTCAGTATTAATTTCTTCTTGTGAATTATTTATAGCAGATGTAAGTGTATGCCAAGATAAAGTTGCACATTTAACTCTCATTGGATATTGCTTTACTCCTGATAAACACATTAACTTTGTCTTATCATCCTCATTCAAAATATTGTTGTTTAGTTGATCTTTTTTTTTAATCATATCTAAAAAATCATTAACAATTTCCTTTACTTCAAATTCTTCTTTTCCTTTGACTAAATCAGTCATTATAGAAGCAGATGCCATTGAAATCGCACAACCTTGACCTTCAAAAGAAATATCTTCTACTTTTTTATTTTCATTAAGCTTTAAATAAACATGAACTTTGTCTCCACATAAAGGGTTGTGTCCTTTTGCATCCTTATTAAAATTTTCAGTTCTTCTTAAATTTCTTGGATTCTTTCCATGATCTAAAATAATTTCCTGATATAATTCTTTTAAGTTCATTTTAAATTAAAAATTTTCTTACATTTATTTAAAGATTCATTTAATTGATCAATATCTTCTCTGCTATTATAAACGCCAAAAGAAGCTCTTGCAGTTGCAGATAAACCTAACTTATCATGAAGTATTTGGCAGCAATGATGACCGGCTCTTATAGCTACACCATCCTCATCTAAAATTGTTGCTAAATCATGTGGATGTATTCCTTCAACTGTAAAAGATATTACTCCACCCTTTTTTTTAGGATTTCCAACAATATTAATTGAATTGTTTTTTTTTAAAACTTCAATTGCATAATTTAATAAATCTTTTTCGTGTTTCTCAATATTTTCAATTCCAATTTTTTCTAAAAATTTAATAGACTCATTAAACGCAATAACTTGAGCTGTTGCCATTGTCCCAGCTTCATATTTATTTGGTAAATCGCCATATGAAATTCCCTTTTTTTTTACTTCACCAATCATTCCGCCTCCACCTTGATATGGGGGCAGTTCTTCTAACCATTTCTTTTTAGCATAAAGAATTCCTATGCCTGTAGGTCCATACATTTTATGCCCAGAAATTGCATAAAAATCACAGTCTAAATCTTGCATATCTAATTTTAAATGAGGTGCACCTTGGCAACCATCGACCAAAACAGGTATTCCTTTTGAATGAGCAAGAGAAACTATTTCTTTAACCGGTAAAATTGCACCAGTTACATTTGATAAATGTGTTATTCCAATAATTTTTGTTTTATTAGTTATTTTTTTTTCAATACTTTCTAAAGTAACTTCACCATCATCATTTACTTCAGCAAATTCTATATTTATTTTTTTTGATTTTCTTAAAAAATGCCAAGGTACGTAATTCGAATGGTGTTCAAGTTCTGTAATTAAAACCTCATCTCCCTCATGTAAATATTTTTGACCAAAAGTGTTTGCTACTAAATTTATTGCTTCTGTAGCTCCTTTGGTAAAAACTATCTCATTTTTATCTTTAGCATTAATATACTTTTGAACTGATGATCTTGTGTTTTCATATAAATTGGTTGCAGCTACAGCTAAATAATGAACACTTCTTCCAACGTTAGAAAATTCCTTTGTATAAAAGTCGTATATTCGATCAACTACCATCTTTGGTTTTTGGGCTGAATTAGCACTATCTAAATAAACTAAATCGTTATTTTGAATTTTATCATCAAAAATTGGAAATTCCTTTTTTATATTTTCTATATTCATTCTTTAACACCAATCATATTCTTAATTAAATTTTTAATCTCTCGATCAGTAATTTTTTCAATAACGTCTAATAAAAATCCATTTATCAGAAGTTCTTTTGCTTCCTTATAATTAAGGCCTCTGGTCATTAAATAAAATATCGAGTTTTCATTTAAGCTTCCTGATGCGGAGCCATGTGAGCATTTTACATCATCTGCATAAATTTCCAGTTCAGGTTTTGCGTTAAACTCTGTTGTTTCATCAAGAAGAATAGCTTTGCTTAGTTGATATCCATCAGTTTTTTGGGCTTCTGAATTAACAAATATTTTGCCTTGGTACGCTGCTTTAGAACCATCTTCTAAAACGCTTTTAATTAGCTGGTAACTTTTGGTGTTCTCAGTTAAATGATTTATTGTTGTTCTAATTTCGTGATGTTTGTCTTTATTAAGAGAGAAGATGCCATTCACAAAAGCTGATGAATATTCTCCTTTTAAATTAGTATTAATTTCATTTTTAAAGAAATTTGATCCTGAAGATAAAATAAATGTCTCAGA
Source organism: uncultured Pelagibacteraceae bacterium (assembly GCA_902531025.1). Lineage (GTDB taxonomy): Bacteria > Pseudomonadota > Alphaproteobacteria > Pelagibacterales > Pelagibacteraceae > Pelagibacter. The sequence continues at coordinate 10,752 of CACACV010000003.1, forward strand.
AGTACTATTTTTTTTTTGCTCAATATTATTATAGGAATATTTTATGTTTTTGCTCTCGAATCTGTCAACTTTATAATTTTTTAAAATTGCATTTTCTTTTAAATCGAAGTTATAAAAAATATTTAAAAAATTTTTTTCAGAAGTATCGTTAAATAAGTCAATTAGTCTTAAAGAACTATCTTTATCTAGCTCAAAATTTAATCTTAAATTTATATTTTTAGACCAAATATTAGAGTTAGTTGTATGATAAATAATAAGTGGTTTTGCTAATTGATAGCCTTTTTTAATCACTACTTTAAAAGATTTATTGGTAAATGCATTATTCAAATCAGATAAAGAATTATTATTATTAAATCTATCAATGGTTTCTGACTGATCAATTATTTCTATTTGGTTTTTTTTTTCGTAATCAAAATCAATTTTTTCAATCCTGCCATTTATAAAGACTATTTTATTATGCTCTAGTCCATCTACGAATACTGAGGTATCAACTTTGTTTGTAGATGTATAATCATTATAAAAACTCAGTTCCCCAATATTTTTTTTTATTATTTGACTAAGATCTGAAAATTTCCAATCTTCTTCTTTTCTATTTGGAAAACCTCTGTTTACAAAACTATCTAAAAAAAATTTTTTTATTTCAATATCTTTTTGAGATAAACTTAAGTTTTTAATAGTATTGTCAAAATCTTTTTGTAATTGTTCTTTCATCTAATGAAAATTTTCGTACCCCTTTTTTTCTAATTCTATAGCTAGATCTGGGCCTCCAGATTTAACAATTTTTCCATTCATCAATACATGAACAAAATCAGGTTTAATATACTCAAGCAACCTTTGGTAATGTGTAATTATTAAAAATGAGTTTTTATTATTTCTTAATGTATTGACTCCAGCTGCAACAATTTTCAAAGCATCTATATCTAGTCCTGAATCTGTTTCATCTAAAATAGATAACTTAGGAGATAACATTGACATTTGTAAAATTTCATTTTTCTTTTTTTCTCCTCCAGAAAAGCCTACGTTTAATTGTCTATTCAACTTTTCTTCATCAAATTTAAGTTCTTTTGATTTTTCTTTAACTAATTTAAGAAATTCAATAGCATCAAGTTCTTTTTCACCTCTTGCTTTCCTCACTGCATTTAATGAGGTTTTCAAAAATATATTTGTATTAACGCCAGGAATTTCTAGCGGGTATTGGAAAGCTAAAAAAATACCTTTATGAGCTCTTTCCTCTGTTTCAAGTTCAAATAAATCTTTTTCCTCAAAAAGAACTTCTCCAGAGACTTCATATCCTTTTTTTCCTGATAAAATATTTGATAACGTGCTTTTACCAGATCCATTTGGTCCCATTATAGCGTGAACTTCTCCAGGATTAATGTTAAGAGAAAATCCTTTCAAAATTTCTTTATTATCTATCTTTGCGTTTAATTTGTTTATTTTTAACATTAGCCAACACTTCCTTCTAGACTGATTCCAACCAGTTTTTGAGCCTCAACTGCAAATTCCATAGGAAGCTGTTGTAAAACCTCTTTACAAAATCCATTTACTATTAACCCTACGGCTTCTTCTGCGCTTAAACCTCTTTGTTGACAATAATGCAATTGATCTTCGCTTATTTTTGAAGTTGTTGCCTCATGAGCAATATTTGACTCTGAATTTTTATTTTTTATGTAGGGTACTGTATGAGCGCCACACTTATTTCCCATTAGTAATGAGTCACATTGAGTATAATTGTTTGAATTATCAGCTTTTGATGAAATATCAACAAGACCCCTGTATGTCATATCAGAAAATCCTGCACTAATTCCTTTTGATATGATTTTACTTTTAGTATTTTTGCCTAAGTGGATCATTTTAGTACCAGTATCTGCTTTTTGGTGATTGTTTGTTATTGCAATAGAGTAAAATTCTCCAACTGAATTATCACCTTTTAAAATACAACTTGGATATTTCCAAGTAATTGCCGAACCTGTTTCAACTTGTGTCCAAGAAATTTTTGAATTTTTACCTTTGCATAAACCACGCTTTGTTACAAAGTTATATATTCCGCCCTTCCCATCTTTATCTCCTGGATACCAATTTTGTACTGTAGAATATTTTATTTCTGCATCATCAAGCGCAATCAATTCAACGTTAGCAGCATGCAATTGATTTTCGTCTCTCATTGGTGCTGTACAACCTTCTAAATAACTTACATAACTTCCTTTATCTGCTATGATTAGAGTTCTTTCAAACTGTCCTGTATTAGAAGCATTTATTCTAAAATAAGTCGATAATTCCATAGGACATCTTACTCCCTCTGGAATGTATGCAAATGAGCCATCAGTAAAAACAGCAGAATTAAGAGTAGCAAAAAAATGATCTGTTATTGGAATTACAGATCCTAAATATTTTTTAACCAATTCAGGATGATTTTGAATTGCTTCAGATATTGGACAAAAAATAATTCCATGCTTGGTTAATTCCTCTCTAAATGTAGTAGCGACAGAAACTGAGTCAAATACAGCATCAACTGCGATTCCATTCAATCTTTTTTGTTCTTGAAGTGGTATACCAAGTTTTTTATAAGTTTCTAAAAGTTTCGGATCTAATTCATCTAAATTTTTTGGTTTATCATCCATACTTTTTGGTGCTGAGTAATAATACAAATCTTGGTAATCGATTTTTGGATACTTAGGTTTTTGCCAATCAGGTTCTTTCAATTGCTTGAATCTTTCGAATGCTTTTAATCTAAAATTAAGCATCCACTCAGGTTCTTTTTTTATATTTGATATAAATTTAATAACATCTTCATTTAATCCTTTCGGAGCTTTAATATTTTCTATATCAGTTGAAAAACCGTATTTATAATCTTTTAATTTTTCTATTTCTTTTTCTCTCATCTAATTAAATCTTGTTTGATTGATTAAATCTTCTAATTTTTTTTTTTTAAAAAAGTCGCATATATGATCTTCTAGTTCTTCCCAGAAATCATGAGTAATACATTTTGATGATCTTCCATTACATCCTTCTTTTGAATTTTTTTTACATCCAATGGTTTTTATTTTTTCATCTACTGCTAATAAAATGTCAGAAATTTTTACTTCTGATGCTTTTTTGTTTAAAATATATCCACCTTTTTTTCCTCTAATACTTTTTACGATGTTGTTTTTTTTTAACTTTAAAAATAGTTGCTCTAAATAGACTAACGATATCCCTTGTCTTAACGATATATCTCTAAGCGTCACTGGATCTTTCGTATTAAATTTTGCAAGATCAGTGAGTGCCATTACAGCATATCTACTTTTACTTGATAATTTCATATTTTCCGCAATTCATGGGCTTTATATATACCCGACTATTTTAGTCAAGTTTAAACATATTTTAAGAGCTTGCTTTTTGTCGCTCAATTTTGGTAGAAAAATGTAATTTTTTTTTGAGATTAATAATCAATGACATCTAAAGATAACAAAATTGCAGAAGTATTTATTCCTGGGCCCGCAGGAAGACTTGAAGCAAAATATTATAGAAGCAAAAAAAATACTTCGCCTATATGTTTAGTATTACATCCACATCCTCAATACGGGGGTACAATGAATAATAAAGTTGTAGTAGATACTTTTCAAACCTTTATGAACAATAATTTTTCTGTTTGCAGAGTAAATTTCAGAGGAGTTGGAAAAAGCGATGGTGAATTTGATAATGGTCAAGGGGAATTAGCTGATGCTGCGGCAGCTCTTGATTGGTTAGAAAAAGAGAATTTTGATAATTCGCAATGTTGGATTTCTGGATTTTCATTTGGATCTTTAATAGCAATGCAATTATTAATGAGGAGACCAGAAATTAATAGATTTGTTGCAATATCTCCTCAACCAAACGTTTATGATTTTTCATTCCTTACGCCTTGCCCTACTTCAGGAATTATAATAAGTGGCAAGAAAGATGAGTTAGTTCCATTTGAAAGTATAAACGAATTAAATAAAAGATTAAGTGCTCAAAAAGGTATTAAAGTAGAATTTGATATAATTGCAGATACCAATCATTTTTTTTCAAACGCAGATGACAAGCTTATTAAATCACTTAATAAATATATAACAAAAGAAACAGCACTTTATTAATAATTTTTTACCAATACACCTCCTGTGCATGGTTTCTTGCATCCAGTAGTTTTAGGGAAAGAAATTGATAGATTAAGGAAAGATCTAATTGCCAAAAAAGCAAAAGCTTGCGACTCTATAAAATCACCATCAATATTGTGTTCATCAATTATTTGAAATTTATTATATCCGATTTTTTCTAATATATTTTTTTTTAAAAGATCCATTAAATATTTATTTTTTCTTCCTCCGCCACAAACTATTATGTTTGGAAATAAATGGTCATCCAAAACATATTCATTTTCATCTAATAATTTTTTTAAACTTTTTGTAATAATTTCTACAGTAAAGTTTGTTATTGTTGAAGCTCCATCTTCCAATGAAAGACCTCTAGCAAATGAAATATCAAAATCTTTTATATCTAAAGAATTATTAAATGTAACTCCAAAATTATCCAGTGCTTGTTCTAATATTAATTTATTTGTTATTCCAGATTTAGCAATAAGTCCATTTTTATCATATTTTTTTTTTGAATGTTTTCTTACCCATTCATCAATTAAACAATTTCCTGGTCCTATATCGCTAGCAAACATATCTTTATCAAGAGCATGGAAGCAAGTTACATTGGTAATTCCTCCTATATTAATAAATATTACGGGTATACTATTTCCGTAAACTTTATCTCTTAAACTTTGATGAAAAATCGGTGTTAATGGTGCTCCTTGTCCACCATTCTTTAAATCATTTTTTCTAAAATCATAAATAACTGTTTTTTTTGAAAGTTGAGATAATAGTTTTCCATCACCCAATTGTACTGAAATTTTTTCTTCTGGATTATGAAATATGGTTTGTCCATGAAAACCTATAATCTCTGGCCTAGAAATTGGAAATCTTTTAACTGATTGACTCAAATCATTTACCACTTTTGCATGAAACAAAGTGATCTTCTTTTCTAATAACTTAAGCTCTTTTGATAGCTTTTTAAGATCTGCTGAAGTAAATATTTTATCTCTAATAATGCTTATATTTTGATAAAGTTCCCTATCATACTCATAATATCTGTTAAAATTCTCATCATATTGAATCCCATCAATTGAAGATATAATTGAAGCATCTACTCCATCCATAGAAGTACCGCTCATAAGGCCTAATGCTGTATATATCTTTGCCATTCTTATTTTTTTTTATCAAATATTGTATATTGTAGAACTATAGACCTATGAATAAATTTTTAAAAGAATTTAAAGATAGAGGATATTTCTACCAATGTACTAATGAGAATGAGTTATCTGACTTATTAGATAAAAAAAGTATAAATGCTTATATTGGTTTTGATAGTACTGCTCCCAGTTTGCATGTTGGAAGTTTGATGCAAATTATGTGTCTAAGACTATTACAAGAGCACGGGCACAGACCAATCGTATTATTGGGAGGCGGTACCACAAGAATTGGCGATCCATCTGGCAAAGATGAAACTAGAAAAATTTTATCTGAAAAAAAAATTGAGCAAAATATAAATAACATTCAAAAAGTATTTAAAATTTTTTTGAAAACAAATAATCCAAAATTAAAACCAATTTTTGTAAACAATTATAAATGGTTAGGAAAATTAAATTATATTAAATTTTTAAGAGAAATAGGAAGACATTTTACTATTAATAAAATGTTGAGTTTTGATAGTGTAAAGTTGCGCTTAGAAAGAGAGCAATCTTTAAGTTATATGGAATTTAACTATATGATTTTACAGGCATATGATTTTCTTGAACTTAATAAAAGTAAAAATTGTTTAATGCAAATAGGTGGGTCAGACCAATGGGGCAATATAGTTAATGGTGTAGAACTGATTAAAAGACAATCTGGAAATCAAGTTTATGGTCTAACAACACCTTTGATAACTCTAGCATCCGGAACAAAAATGGGAAAAACTGAACAAGGAGCTGTTTGGTTAGATAAAAAAATGTTGTCTCCTTATGATTACTGGCAATTTTGGAGAAATACTGATGATAGAGATGTAATTAAATTTTTAAAAATGTTTACTACAGTAACTTTAAATGAAATTGAAAAAATTAAAGATAATAATATTAACAATTTAAAAGTAATACTTGCTAATAAAACTACAGAAATGTTGCATGGAACAAAAGCTGCAAAAGAATCTGAAAAAATGGCTACATCTACATTTAAAGACAACTCTTCAGGAGAAAATTTACCAAATATCAAAATTAACAAAGAAATTTTGAATAATAATATTGTTGAACTAACAGCTAACGTAACAAAAGATATTTCAAAAAGTGAAATAAGGAGAATGATTAAAGCAAATGGGATTAAAATAAATAATCAATTAGTAAATGATGAAAAATTCCTTATTAATAATAAATTATTTATAGAAAAAGGATTTATAAAGTTATCTATAGGTAAAAAGAGACATTATAAAATTATAATTTAATTCTTTTTTAATTTGTCCAAGGTTCTTGTAATAAATCTAGGAGTAAGTGTTTTTATAGGATTTACAGTTGTTTTAAGATCTTTAGGTGGGCCTTTTATTTTAAAACTAACTCCAAAAACACCTTCTCCTATTTTTTTACCCACTAATAATTCGCCTACTAAAGGTAATTTAGCTATAGATTTATTAATCGTAGTCGCAGGAACTAGGGTGCCTCTTAAACTTGTTATTTTATTTTTTTCTATATACCCTTTCATTAAAATCGAAATTGCAGGTCCTATCGCATACATTTCTTTGATTTTTATTAAATTTTTTTCAGATTTATAATCCATCTCAAAATCATCAAATCTTATTCCTTCACCTGTTAGAAGATCGGCTATTCCCTGTAAAGATGCCAATGTTAATATTTTTGCTAAAACTGGTACTTCTTTAATTTTAAAATCATAAATTTTTAAATTTGAACTTGCGATATTATTTTTTTCAATCGAACTATATGAAAGACTTCCATTATTAAATCCTTTTATAAAATTATAATTCTGTATAAAAGGTCTAGGATTTTCTATATACAAGTTAGTTACTTTCTCTTTGTTTGAATTAGTTTTAATATTTAAATTAAAATCATTTTTATTATTTAATTTAGCAGTAATATTTCCATATTTAATAATGTTATTTTCTACAGTAAAACTTCCATTAATTTTTTTTAAATAATCATTATCATCAATAAAAAAACTATCAAAATTTAATATGATTTCGCTATTAAAATTTTTAAATCTTTTTAAAAAACTATTATTTGTATCTCCACTAAGTAAATTTTTAATTATAAATTTTCCATCAAAATTCGTACTAGAAAGATTAAATTTATCATTACTTTTTAAAATAGTTAGATCGTTCAGTTTTTTGTTGTTACTTAAAAATTTTAATTTTAATTTATCTAAATCAGCAACTTTGTAATTATCTGTTAAATGTAGGTTTGATAAGGATATGTTATTTTGATTTTCTAAATAATTTATTTTTTCAATTTTAATTTCTTTATTTTCAAATAATTTTCCATTAAATTCTACTTCTGAAATAGTACCTTTTTTCTTTATATAACCTATATCTTCAAGCAATATTTTATTGGCATCCAATGAGATCTTAGAATTTAATTTATAAGTATTTTTGTTTTTGATTAATTTAAAGTCAAATTTATCATATTTGGTATCAAGAGAATATAAACCACCTGAATTTAATTTTAAATTTTTATTTGAATAGTCTAATTCAATTTTGTTATTTTTTGTTTTAAGAATATTTTTATAATCAGGAAAAAATTTTTTTAATTTAGAAGATTTTAAATTAATCAACATTTCATCTAAGTTTAGCTGAGATTTTATATTTAAATCTTTAACTTTATTTTTATCATTAATAAGAAAATTAATACGACTTAATGATCCAAATTTTAAATTTTGGTCTTTTATAAATTCATCAATATTTTTAAAATATTTCGATATTTCTGTAGAGTTTATAATGTTATTTTCATTTTTGACTAAAGCTTTAATTATAAAATCTTCATCGTTATTCTTAATAATTTTTATAGTTATTTTGTCATTTTTATTATTTTGATAATTATTATTTAAATAAGAATATCCACTATCAATATTAACTTCCAAGTAATTTTTTTTATAATTTGTTTTAATAGAACCTTTTTGAAGTGATATTAAATTTTGAATTTTATTACTTATGAAAATTTCGTCAAAATTGACCTCGGAAACTATATTTAGATCTTTTATTTCTCTGTTTGAATTTATTTTAAACTTAAATTCATTTCTTGTTTCTGCTAAAATATTTTTATTTTCTAGAAAATTTGTTTCAAAATTAAAAATTTTTGTAAAATATTTTGGATTTATAAGTTCTTTTTTGTTAGCTATATCTCCTTGTATTTCATAATTTTTATTGATTTTCTTTATTATGATTTTTTTTGAATTAAAATTTATTCCTTCGCTATTAAATTTTGTATTTTCAATAATATATGTATTATTTTTAATATTTAAATCAAAATCAATTCCTTCTATTTTATATTGATTTAATAAATTTAATTTAGCTTCTCTGATATTTGCATTTACATCAAAAAGATACTCAATTGTGTCTTTATTGCTAAAGTTTATATTAATTTCTGCTGTGATATTTCCATCTTTAATTTGATTAAAAAATAATACTCTTGGAATATTAAATTTGTAAGAATTGATAAAGTCTGCAAATTTTTTAATCTTATTTTTATCTGTTAAAATTTTTATTTTTTTAATTGCATTTTCTTTTCTTAAAAATTTTAAAATATCTAGATTTAAGTCTATTCGAGAAAGATTAATAAATTCTTTATCAATAAAAATTTTTGAATTTTGTGTTGTAATATTTATAGACTTTTCCTTTACATTTAATGTAAAAAATACATCGCTTATATTTAATGATAATTTTGGATTAACTTCTTTTATTTTGTCGATAATCAAATCATTGAATCTTTCTGTTTTTATTCCGTAGATGCTTAAATAAATTAAAATAGTAGCTATTGTTCCTAAAGTTATAAGTGAAGAATATATTAAATATTTACGCATTAATTTTATAAAGTGAATTTTCTAAAAATTTATCTATCTCTCCATCTAAAACTTTATCTGGGTTAGAATTTTCAAAACCTGTTCTATTGTCTTTAACTAACCTATATGGATGCAAAATATATGATCTAATTTGATGGCCCCATCCTATATCTGACTTGCTATTTTCTATTTTTGAATTTTCTTTTTCCTTTTTTTGTAATTCAAATTCATAAAGTCTGGCTTTAAGCATATTCATACATGTTTCTTTATTTTTATGTTGCGACCTTTCATTTTGGCATTGTACCACAATTTTAGTCGGTATATGAGTTATTCTAACTGCACTATCTGTTGTGTTAACATGTTGTCCACCTGCTCCGCTTGATCTATACGTATCAACTCGCAAATCTTTTTCAATTATTTCTATATCAATATTCTCATCAATAACTGGATAAATCCATACACTTGCAAAGCTTGTATGTCTTCTTGCACCAGAATCAAATGGTGAAATTCTTACCAATCGATGAATGCCTGACTCAGATTTTAAAAATCCATATATGTAATCACCTGAAATTTTTATTACTGAAGATTTTATTCCAGCTTCATCCCCACGATGTTCGCTAATTAATTCAACTCCATACTTTTTGTTTGAAGCCCATTTCATATACATTCTTCTTAACATTTCAGCCCAATCCTGACTTTCTGTGCCGCCTGCTCCTGCATGAAATTCTAAATAACAATCTAATGTATCGTTGTCATTTGATAAAAAACATTTAATTTCCAACTTTTTAAAATCATCTTTTAAACTTTTGAACTTTATTAATGTTTCTTCTAAAATTTGATTATTATTTTCGTCTTTTGCTAAAATAAATATATCATACAAATCATTGCTTTCTTTCTCAAAATTATTGAAAGATTTGACTAAAAATTGATAATTATTTTTTTCTTTTAATATTTTTTCTGCTTGATCACGTCTATTCCAAAAATCTGGCTCTTGAATGGATTTATCTAAATTAGTTATTTTTTTTTCAATTTCTTCTTTTTCAAAGAAACTCCTTAATTCTTTGGTTAATAATATCTATTTCTGATTTATAAATTTCTATTTCTGATTCCATTAATAAAACTTTAAAATATTATTTTTAGATAAATTGTTATTTAAGTCATCAATAACAATATTTGACATATTTTCAATTTTTTCCTCTTTAAAGGACTCTATTATTGTCTTTTTTGATCCAAAATCTGCTTTTTCTCCTGTAACTGAGTCTACCACCATCATTTTAATACCTTTTGCTACCTTGAAAGGCCTGGCTTCATAATTGTTTACAGAATTTTTTATAAATTCTTTAAATATTGGCATTGCTGCCTTTGATCCTGTTTCAATTTTTCCAAGACTTTTTGGATTGTCATGACCTACATAAACTCCAACAACTAGATTTGAAGTGAAACCTATGAACCATGCATCAGTATTTTTGTTTGTTGTCCCTGTTTTTCCAGCTATTTGCAAATTCAGATCTCTAAGACCTTTTCCCGTTCCTCTTTTTATAACTCCTTCTAATATTGATGTCATTTGATAAGCCGTTTGAGGAGAAAATATTTTTATGAAGTTATTTTTAATATTTGGAATTTTTGACCCATTAAATGAGATTTTATCACAATTATCGCAAACTCTTTTTTCGTTTTTAAATATTGTGTTCCCTTCACTATCTTGAATTCTATCGATTAAAATTGGATCAACTAGCTTACCTCCATTAACGAAAGAGCAGTAAGCAGTAGTTATTTTTAATAATGTTGTCTCTTCAGAACCAAGTGAAATTGACATAAGTTCTTCTGGATCTTCATAAATTTTTAGTTTTTTTGAAAAACTGATTATCTTTTCGATTCCAAGCTCCTGGGCTACCCTTACCGTCATTAAGTTTCTAGATTTCTCAACTCCTGTTCTTAATGTTGAAGATCCATAAAATTTCTTACCATAATTTTCTGGCTTCCACATCTTTAAATCAGTACCTTGATCAAGAACAATTGGTGCATCCAAAATTAAAGTAGAAGGAGTAAAATTATTTTCTAAAGCTAAGGCGTATATGAACGGTTTAAATGCCGAACCTGGTTGCCTTAGAGCTTGGGTAGTTCTGTTAAATTCACTTTTCTTAAAACTAAAACCACCAGACATTGCCAAAACTCTTCCGCTAAATGGATCCATTGCAACAATACCGCCATTTGCTAAAGGAACTTGTTTCAAGCTATAATTTCCTTGATTTATTTTTTTTACGTAAATTATGTCGCCTATTTTAAATATTTGATTTAAATTTTTCCTAGTCCAATTAATATTTTCATGGCTAATAATTCCAACTTTATTTTCTTTTGTTTCAATAACTGCTTCAAATTTATCTATTCTTTTTACAATTGCTATTTCCCAGCCTATTGATTTTTCTAAATAAAATTTCTCTAGTCCTTTTCTCCATTCATTATTTACTTTTTTATTTAAAAGGGATCCTCTCCACCCTCTTCTTTTATCATATTTCTCCAGACCTTCTCTTAAAGCTTTTGTGGCTATATTTTGTAAATTTAAATCTATAGGAGTTTTGATATTAAAACCTTGCTTATATACTTTTTCAAATCCATAATTGTTAATCACTTTTTTTCTAACTTCTTCAACAAAATATCTTGAATCTTCTAAATATATTCTTTTTCTTTTTCTCAATTTAATTTCAGAACTAATTATTTCATTATATTGAGCTTCGTTTATGTATGAATTTTCAAATAAATTATTAACAGCAAGATTTCTTCGGTAAGTTGCTAGTTCTTTATTTTTATAAGGATTGTATTTACTAGGAGCTTTAGGTAATGCTGCCAAGAGTGCGGCTTCAGCGTAATTTAGTTCATTTATTGATTTATCAAAATATCTTAGGCTCGCGGATGCTATCCCATAACTTCCTTCTCCTAAATAAATTTGATTTAAATATAATTCCAATATCCTTTCTTTTGTTAAAGCTCTTTCAATTCTGAAAGCAAGAATTGCTTCTTTAATTTTTCTATCAATACTAACTTCATTACTTAACAAAAAATTTTTTGCCACTTGTTGGGTAATTGTAGACGCGCCTTCTAGTCTTTTTTCGTTTAAAAGATTATAAAGATTATTCTTAAAAGCTCTTATAACTCCTTTTGCATCTACTCCTGGATGTTGAAAAAAATTTTTATCTTCCACTGATAAAAATGCATTGATCACTGTACTTGGTATAGAATCAAAAGGAACGAAAATTCGTTTTTCTGTTGAAAAATCGCTTACAAGCACACCTTCTCCTGAATAAAGCTTGCTAGATACGGGTGGCTTATAGCTTTTTAGATATTTATAATCAGGCAATTTATTTGAATAAATCCATAGTATTGAAATTACTGTTAAGAAGAAGAATACAGAAGCTAATGAAAAAAAAATTAGTAATTTTTTTAATAATGAGATCATTTTAGTATTATTTATTTAATGAATTTGTTATTGTTATGGCACCGAATTTAAAAAAAACTATGAAAATATATCAAAAATTATGTCAAAAAATTTATACATTGATGCATCGCATCCAAGTGAAGTTAGGGTTGTTCTTAAAAATGATGAACATATTGAAGATTATGAATATGAAAGTATTAACAACACACTAATTAAAAATAATATCTATTTGGGGAAAGTAAGTAGGATTGAACCATCTTTACAAGCTGCATTTGTTGACTTCGGAAGGGAAAGGCATGGATTTTTATCTTTTAACGATATCCAGTCAGACTATTATCAAATTCCACAAAGTGATTTAGATAAAATTAAGAAAGAAGAGGAAAAAGCTAGAGAAGAACTTTCTAAAGAAGGAGAAAATATTGAGAATAAAATTCTTGAAGGAAAAAATAATATTAAAATAAATGACCCTGTTGATAAAGAGGAAGTTGAAGAATTAGAGAAAAAAAAATTTCCAACTAAAAGATATAAAATACAAGAAGTCATAAAACCTAATCAAGTTATTTTGGTTCAAGTACTTAAAGATGAAAGAGGATTTAAAGGTGCCGCACTAAGTACATTTATATCAATAGCAGGTAAATATATTGTTTTGATGCCCAACACTGCAAAAGGTGGGGGTATATCAAGAAAAATTTTTAATCCAGGAGAAAGAAAAAAAATAAGAGTTATATTAAATGAAATTGAAATTCCAAGAGAAATGGGAATCATTGTAAGAACTGCAGGACTAAACAAAACTAAAAATGAAATAAATAATGACCTAAAAAATTTAATTTCAGTTTGGAATAAAATAAAAGAAAGCGCAATGAATTCTATTGCTCCATCTTTGATACATCAAGAGAGTGATATAATTAAAAGAAGCATAAGAGATATGCTCGATGATGAAACTCAAAGTATAACAGTTGAAGGAAATGAAGGTTATCAAAAAACAAAAAACTATATGAAACTTATGATGCCTAAACATCTAAAAAAAGTAAAAAAGTATAGAGAAAAAATACCATTATTTTTTAAAGAAAACATAGAGAAAAAACTTTTTGAAATTTATGCATCAGAAGTAGAGCTTAATTCTGGTGGTTATTTAGTAATAAATCCAACCGAAGCTTTAGTTTCAATAGATGTCAACTCAGGAAAATCTATAAAACAAAAAAATATAGAAAGTACTGCTTTAGATACAAATCTAGAAGCTGCAGAGGAAATAGCTAGACAAATTAAAATTAGAGACCTTTCTGGTTTAATAATTATTGATTTTATAGATATGTTGAATTTTGGAAATCGAAAACAAGTAGAGAGAAAAATTAAAGAAAAATGCAGAAATGATAGAGCAAGAATTCAGATTGGTAGAATAAGTAATTTTGGTCTTCTTGAAATGTCCAGACAAAGATTGAGAGAGAGCAATATAAAATGGTCAATTAAATTAACTAATGAGTCTCTTGCATTAAAAATAATAAAAATGGTTGAAATAAAAACAATAGAAAATAATGCAAAAATTATTGAATTACAAATAAACAACAAAATTTCTGATTTTATTGAACAAAACTTTAAAAAAGATTTAAATTATTTTGAAAAAAAAAATAAAGTTAAAATCAATATAAAATCTCATGATAACTTAAATTTTGGAGAATATTTAATTGAATATAAGTCTAAATCTAACAAAGTGATAGAAAAAGTAGAAAAACTGGAAAATTTAAAAAAAATTGTAAATGAAAATAAAAATAAAAAAACAAATATAATTCCAAAGAAAAAATTATACAAAAAAAAGAAGTATAAAAAAAAATTTGATTTGAAGAAAAACTAAATTAATCCTTTGTTGGTAGTTGAGGCAGATCCAAGCAGGTTTGGTTGAATTCTTCCAGAAAGAAAAGATTTTCTTCCTGCTATTACAGCAAATTTCATTGCTTCTGCCATATCATATGGTTTTTTAGCTTTTGCAATTGCTGTATTTATTAAAACTCCATCACAACCTAATTCCATAGCAACTGCCGCATCTGAAGCTTGGCCTATTCCAGCATCAACAATTAATGGCAATTTAGTTTGATGTCTAATTATTTTTAAATTTATTGTATTTTGAATACCTAATCCTGATCCAATTGGAGCTGCTAGAGGCATTATTGCACAAGCTCCTACATTTTCTAATCTCTTTGCCATAAGAGGATCGTCATTACAATAGACCATAACTTTAAATCCTTCTTTGGTTAAAATCTCAGTAGATTTTAATGTTTCGATTGCGTCAGGAAATAAAGTTTTTTTGTCTCCTAAAACTTCCAACTTAACGAGCTTCCATCCTCCAATCTCTCTTGCAAGTCTTAATGTTCTAAGAGCTTCGTCAGAAGTAAAACAACCTGCGGTATTAGGTAGGTAGGTAATTTTTTTCGGATCAATATAATCCATTAATAACGGTTTTGATTTATCAGATATATTTACTCTTCTAACCGCAACAGTGACTATATCTGCTCCAGATATTTTTATTGCTTTTGCGCATTCTGACATATTCTTATACTTTCCAGTGCCTACAATTAATCTGGAAGAAAATTTTTTTTTACCCACTATAAATTGATCTTTCTTCTTCATTAACCCCCACCAATAAAATTTACTATTTCAATCTTATCTCCAGATTTTAAAATAATTTTACCTATTCTTTTTTTATCTACAATTTGCCTATTTAGCTCAATAGCTATCTTTTTAATTGGCAATTTTAACTTGTCGATTAGATTTTTTAATGAATATTTTAGATTTACAGTCATTTGTTTGCCGTTGACTATAATTTTTATTTTATTTTTTTTTCTCATAGAATATAAGGTTTTTGTGAGCAAAATACTAATTATCAATGGTCCAAATCTTAATCTATTAGGTGAAAGAGAACAATCACAATATGGAAAAAAAGATTATAAGTTTTTAGAAGAAATCTGTTTAAATAGAGCCAAAGAATTAAAAATAGACTTGGAAATTAAACAATCTAATGTTGAAGGTGAAATTGTAAATATTATACAAGACTCAAGAAATACTCATGATGGAATAATTATTAATGCTGGAGGCTACACTCATACCTCGGTTGCTATTAGAGATTCTTTAAATATTTTTAAAAAACCTATTATAGAACTTCATATATCAAATATTTATAAAAGAGAAGATTTTAGACAAAAATCATTAATAAGTGATGTTGTAACTGGTGGTATTTTTGGCCTAGGTGTAGATGGTTATATTTTAGCCATAAATTCAATGCAAAAGTTATTGCAAAATGGAAATTGATAAAAAAATAATTTTAAGACTAGTCCAAGCTTTAGATGATTTAAAAAAATCATTAAAAGGAATTGAAATAGATAGCAAAGATGAACCTATAGAAGAAGAGATAGAAATATCCGGAACCATTATTAAAAGTCCAATAGTTGGGACAGCTTATCTGGCGCCAGAACCAGGTGGAAAACAATTCATAGAAGTTGGAAAAAAAATCAAAAAAGGTGATACAATAATGATTGTTGAAGCAATGAAAACCATGAATCATGTTCCTTCAACTTCAGGCGGAATAGTAAAAGAAATCTCTGTTGAAGACGGTCAACCAGTAGAGTTTGGTCAAAAACTTATAATACTTGAGTAATGTTCAAAAAAATCCTTATTGCTAACCGAGGGGAAATTGCAGTCAGAATAATAAGAGCTTGTAGAGAATGGGGTATATCTACTGTAGCGATTCACTCTGATGTTGATAAAAACAGTATGCATGTGAGATTAGCGGATGAGAGTGTTTGCGTTGGAACACATCAGCCAGAAAATAGTTATTTAAATATTCCATCAATAATGTCTGCAATTGAATTAACTAATGCTGATGCAGTACATCCTGGATATGGCTTTTTATCTGAAAATGCAGAATTTGCAAAAATCTTGGAGGATTATAAAATTAAGTTTATTGGACCATCTTCTAAATTAATTAAAATGATGGGTGATAAAATACAAGCTAAAAAAATTGCTAAGCAATATGGTTTACCAGTAATTGAAGGTTCTGAGGGTGGTGTTGTAGATATAAATGAAGCTAAAAAAATTTGTAAAAATACTGGATTTCCTATCCTTATAAAAGCAGCTGGTGGTGGTGGTGGAAAAGGAATGAAAATAGTAAATAAAGATCAGGAATTTGAGAATTTATTCTTAACAGCAAAATTAGAAGCAAAAAAATTTTTTGGCAATGATGAAGTATATATAGAAAAATTTTTTCAAAATCCGAGGCATATAGAAGTACAAATCTTATCAGGCAAAAATAGAACTGTTCATTTGCACGAAAGAGATTGCTCGGTTCAAAGAAGGCATCAAAAACTAATTGAAGAAACCCCTAGTCCTATTTTGAATGAAGAATTGAGAAAAGATTTATTTGATAAAACAGTAAAAATGGTCAATCAAATAGGTTATGAAGGAGCTGGAACAGTAGAATTTATATATGAGAATAATAAATTTTATTTTTTAGAAATGAATACAAGAGTACAAGTTGAACATCCGGTCACAGAAATGGTTACTGGAATAGATATTATAAAGGAACAAATTTGGATAGCATACACAGGAGAAACTGCTTTAAAACAAGATGATGTTAAACCAAGAGGCCATGCAATAGAATGTAGAATAAATGCTGAAGATGCAAGTAAAAATTTTCAACCTTCACCTGGGACCATAGGTATGTGTCATCAACCATCTGGATTTAGAACTAGAGTAGATGGATCAATTTACCAAGGTTATAAAGTAACTCCTTATTATGATAGCATGATTTGTAAATTAATTTGTCATGGAAGAAACAGAAAAGAGGCAATCCAAAGAATGCAAAGATCATTAGATGAATTTGTAATTGAGGGAATTAAAACCACAATTGATCTACATAAAAAACTTCTTGATCACGAAAAATTTATTTCTTCTGATTTTAATGTTGGTTGGTTAGATAATGAAAAAATTATTTAACTAAAACATTTTTTAAGCCATATATCATAAATTGGATGATCAAATGGTCTTATTGATGGGCTAGACGCAAAAGTCCATCCATTAAAAATGAATACTTTATTATTGTTTTTTGATTTTAAATCTTTTACTTGCATATACGCAGTGACCTCAGGATCATCATCAAACTTAGAGTTTCGACACTTTAAAACATTGATTTGTAAATTTTGAAAAATAAACTCTTCTCCTATTCTAATACTAATACTTGAAGTTTTTGAACTTACCTTATCTAAGATATTCAACTCTGCATACTCTTCATTTATCACATCATCTTGGGTAAAAGCATTGAAAAAAATTAATTGACTAATAAAAAGTACAAAAAAAATTAAGCTAACCTTGCCAAGAATTATATTTTTTTTTGAGTGCATCTTTATTTTTTTTTGGATGATAAGATTTTTCAGTTCCTGTTTGGTTTGGCAAATGTTCTTTTTGCCATTTATATTTTTTTAATTCATGGGAGTTTTCTATTTTATTTCCAATATGGTGCATCCAAGAATACCATTCATTAGGTATTTTTGAAGCTTCAATTTCTCCATTATATATAATCCATCTTTTTCCTGAATTACTTTGGTAGTATTTATTTCCATGTTTATCTTTGCCAACATATTTCCCATAAATAAAAGTTTGAATTCTGGTTCCTAAAGTTTGTTGATTCCACCATGTGAAAATTTCTTTAAATATTGTCAACATAAAAATAAATTATTATTTCAATTTAAAATTGTAAAAAATAAATTAGACTAAAAATTAATTTTGTATATACATAAATTGTTGAACATTCAAATTTATAAATAAGGAAAATAATGGCAAAATATTTGGTCGAAACTTATTACACTTGTAACATTAAGGTGAGTCATTACCTTGATGATATTAGTCAAAATAGTCTTAAAAATCTAGAAAAACAAGAAGATGGCAAATTTGAGATTCTTGAAATGAAATTAGATAGTAGAAAGACAAAAAATCTTGATAAAAAAAATAATAAAAAAATTAATGTTGCTGAAAAAGATGAAGCAGTACCCATTTCAAATAGTTCAAAAAATCAAAATTTCAAATTAAGTGAAAGTTTAATTGGAAATGTTAAAGAAAATTTAGGAAAGAGATTTAGTATGCCCGATAGAAGAAAAGGTTACATTCAAAAAGCATCGGTTGGTGATCATAAAGTTTATTTGCATACTGGAGAATATGAAGATGGAAAAATTGGTGAGATTTTTATTGATACAAGTAAAGAAGGAGAATTAGTAAAAGCCCTAATGAACAATTTTGCAATAGCTATATCTTTAGGTTTGCAGTATGGAGTTCCTCTTGATGAATTTGTGAATGCATATGTTGATACAAAATTTGAACCTTCGGGAAAAGTTTACGGAAACGATAGAATTCTTAGCGCTACTTCTATATTAGATTATATATTTAGAGAACTTGCTATTTCTTACCTAAACAGAGAAGACTTGGCTCACACACCTTCGATAGGAGTTGCTGAAAAATCGGAAGAAAATGTCCAAGATGATAGCTCAGAAAATCAAAGTCATTTTTTAAAAATTGTCAAAGATATTACTAGTAAAGGATTTGTAAGAAATAATTACAAAAAAAAACTTGTTGATCTTTCAGATATTAGAATAAATCTTAAGGGTAAAAAATAATTAATTTTTTTTCTTAATTGACAAGTTTAATTCTTTTAACTGCTCTTCGCTAACATTAGAGGGAGCATTCATCATTAAATCTTGAGCATTTTGATTCATTGGAAACATAGTAACTTCTCTGATATTTTTTTCATTAGCTAGAAGCATTACAATTCTATCAATTCCTGGTGCCAAACCTCCATGGGGTGGCGCCCCATAACTTAAAGCATTTATCATTCCGCTAAATTTTTCATCAACATTTGATTTTGAATAACCTGCAATTTCAAAGAGTTTATACATCAATTCTGGAATATGGTTTCTAATCGCTCCAGATGAAAGCTCAACTCCATTACACACAATATCATACTGATAAGCTTTCATTGATAATGGATTTGTAAAATCAAGATTTTTAATATCTCCTTGTGGCATTGAGAATGGGTTATGACTAAATTTTATTTTTTTAGTTTCTTCATCTTTCTCAAACATTGGATAATCTACTATCCAACAAAAAGAGAAACAATTATTATCAATTAAATCTAACTCTTCAGCCAGTTTTACTCTTGCCATATTTAAAATTTTTTGAATTTCATTTTTTTTTCCACAAGATAAAAATACAGTGTCTCCCACTTCTGCTTTTGCAAGTTTCATTATTTCTACTATGGAGTCTTCAGAAAAAAATTTTCCTACTGGACCTTTGCCAGTCAATTTATCACTTTTTTCAATTGTAAAATATGCTAGCCCCGAAGATCCTTGTTCTTTTGCCCAGTTATCTATTTTATCAAAAAAACTTCTTGGTTTATCTTTGGTGTTTTTGGTAATTAAACATCTTACCAATGAACCTTCTTTAACTAGCTTTTTAAATATATCAAATTTGACATCACCTCTATGAAAAATTTCAGTTAAATCTGATATTACCAATGGATTTCTTAAATCTGGTTTATCTGTTCCATATTTTAGCATAGAATCTGAGTAAGTAATTTTTGGGAATTTGTTTTGTAGAATTTTTTTATTTGAAAATTTTGTAAATACTTTTAAAAATAATTTTTCAAATACATCAAAAACATCTTCTTGTTCTACAAATGACATTTCAACATCTAATTGATAAAACTCTCCTGGACTTCTGTCAGCTCTTGCGTCTTCGTCTCTAAAACACGGTGCAATTTGAAAATATTTATCAAATCCTGAAACCATAATTAATTGTTTAAATTGTTGTGGAGCTTGAGGTAGTGCATAAAACTTTCCTGGGTTTAATCTACTTGGAACCAAAAAATCTCTTGCTCCTTCAGGACTTGAAGAAGTAAGAATTGGCGTTTGGAATTCTAAAAAACCTAATTTTTCCATCTCAGATCTAATAAAAGAAATTATTTTAGATCTTAAAATTATATTTTGATGAATTTTTTTTCTTCTTAAATCTAAAAATCTATATTTAAGTCTAATTTCTTCTGCATACTCTTGATCAGAAAAAATAGGCATTGGTAATTCTTTAGTGCTTCCCAATATTTCAAAAGTATTAATTGAAACTTCTATTTCTCCAGTTGATATATTAAGATTAATAGTTTCTTTAGATCGTTCAACAACTTTACCTTCAATTTTTACTACAGTTTCAAGAGGTATTTTTTCTATTTCTTTAAAAATAGAATTACTTTTATCAATTACACATTGAGTAAGACCATAATTATCTCTTAAATCAAGAAATAATAAATTTCCATGATCTCTTTTTTTGTTAATCCATCCAGATAAAATTATTTTATTTCCTTTATGAGTTAAATTTAACTCATTACATTTATGTGTTCTATAACTTGTCAATTTATAAAATCTCTTTTATTGTTTTTAAACTTATAGGCTTTTTCTTTTTTAAACTGAGTTCATCAACTTTATATATAAATTCAGATATTTTGCCATAGGATCTCTCTATTCTATTAACTATAAATTCAATTATTTGTTTTTCCAATTTAATTTGACGATCTGAAAAATTCTTTAAAATTATAGCAAAAATTAACTCATCATCTGGTGGTTTAATCTTGGCCTGTAAAGAATTTCTTGATCTTGAAACCAAATCTGGAAGTTTAAAATTTATCTCACTTAAAGGGGTTTCGGAATTAATTAGTAAATATTTGCTATCTTGATCAATCAAATTAAAAATTGAATAAATTAAATTTTCATCAATTCCATTTGAAAATTCATCAATTATAATACTTTCATATAATTTAATTTTATTGAAAACTTCGTTGCTAATATCCTTTTCATTTAATAATAGAGCTGAACTCTTTGATTTAAAAATATTAGCAAGATGAGTTTTGCCTGAGAATTTTTCTCCACTAATATTAAGAATTTTTTTTTCCCATTTCGGCCACTTATCAACTAGATTAAAAGCGAAATAATTACTATCTGATACAAAATAATCATGATCATTAAAAGATTTTTTAAAATTAAAATTTAATAGTAATTGATTAAGTTCTCTCATTGTATTTTCCAAATCTTATTTGAAGTATCAACTTTAAAATCATATAAATCCATAATATCTAAAAACTTATTTGGGTTTCCATTAAATATTATTTTGTAAATAATTTCTTTATTATTGAAAGTTTCTATTTCATACTTCGAAATGAGATCAACAGAAGAAAGTATATTTTCTAATTCTTCTGAAAATTTAGTATTATTTGATTTTATT
>CACACV010000004.1 GCA_902531025.1 uncultured Pelagibacteraceae bacterium
GGCTATTTACAAAAAGTAGAAAACTTGCAGAGTACGTAATGAAAAGAGTTCCAGAATTAATTTCTGATTTACCAGAGTTACCTAGAGAAAATTCAGAGGCTGCTTGGAGAGATTATGGAGAAGTAATACTATGCGATAGTGATGAAGAAATTGCAAAAATTAGTGATGAGTATGCACCAGAACACTTAGAAGTTCAGACAAAAAATCTTAAGTGGTTTCACGAGAGATTAAAAAATTATGGATCATTATTTATAGGTGAGGAAACTACTGTTGCATATGGTGATAAATGTTCAGGTACCAATCATATTCTACCAACTAAGGGAGCGGGAAGATATACTGGAGGATTATTTGTTGGTAAATTTATTAAAACTTTAAGTTTTCAAAGAATGACGAAAGCCTCAACTAAAGAAGTTGGCGCTGCCTGTGCGAGAATTTCTAGATACGAAGGTATGGAAGCTCATGCAAGAACAGGGGATGTCAGACTTAGAAAATACGGTTTCTCAAACTAATTTATTTTTTTTATTTCAAACAAAAAAATAACTAAGACTAATAAACCTAGCCTTAGTTAAATTTTTTAATGTTTTTTATAGAGAATTAATTAATTCAGGAGCTATTTTTTTTGATTTAGCATTAAATCTAATCTTTTTAATTGCTTCTAAATTTGATTTGTCATCACCAACTACTACAAAACCGATCATGCCCATATTTTTGTGAGGTGTGCACCAATAAGCATATATACCAGGAATTGTAAAATTATATTCTGTATCCTTGTTAAATTTTGATTTAAATTTTTTAACTCCATCAGGAACGCCACCTTTTATAAATTCTACATTGTGTCCTTTATCGGTAGATTTCCAATAAACAGTATCTCCAACATCAATTCTCACAATTTTTTTTGAGTAAACCATTGACTCTTTGCCAAGTTTATTTAGCATTTCTATAGTCTCGTCGGCGGCTATTGAATTGCTCGAAAACAAAAATAAAGATATTGAAATAATAAATTTAATTAAGTTTTTATTTAACATTTGTGATCCTTTCTTATAGATCTCCGCTAATCTTTGATTTTTATTAATATGATTTATTTAATTACTTAATCGATTAAAACAAGATAACTTAATGGAGCAAGTTGCCACATACAAAATTTTTCAAATTATTTCGATAATTTCCACAAATACATAGCTAGATAAAACAGTCATAAATATAATTATAAAAAAATTTATAGTTTTCCAAACTTTTGAATTAATTAAATTGTTAGAAAAAAATTTAGCTAAATAACCTAATGTGAAAAAAAATAAAAAAGATGCAATTGAAGCACCTATTCCAAAAAAATATTTTTGTGAAATTAGAAAATTCTTTGAAAAATTTCCTAAAAAAAATACTGTATCTGAATAAACATGTGGATTTAAATATGTAAATCCTAGAGTTTTAATAATTATATTCTTTAAAGATAAATTGGTATATTCAAAGTTTATCTCAGATCTTTTATATAAAGACCTTACTTTGGTATAAACAAAGTAAATTAAGAAGATAAAAAGCAATATATTAAAAACTAATTCGACATTTTTTGTGAAATAAATTTTAAAATATTCAAATAAAAATATTCCTAAAAAAATTAGAATTAAATCGGATATAGAACAAATTAAACAAACTAAAAAAACGTATTGTTTTTTTAAACCTTGTTCTATTACAAATATATTTTGAGCTCCAATTGCTAAAATCAAACTAAAACCTGTAATAAAACCAAGTATTATAAAACTCATTTTTTACTTAATATATCTGCTCTTAAAGTAGTTAGGATAATGATTATTAAAAAGGGTATACAAAGTAAATTCATCATTTTCCAGTTGGCAAGCATAATTAAAACTCCAGCAGACAAACTGCCAGTGGCATGAACAGAATATACAATAAAATCATTTAATCCTTGAGCTTTGAATTTTTCTTCTTCTTTATAGGTTAAAACTAGTAAACTTGTTCCAGATATAAATAAAAAATTCCAACCTAAACCTAAAAAAATTAATGCGAACATATAATTATAATAAGTTTGTTCAAAGAAGCTTGCTATTATAGTTATGCTATAAAGAAAAACTCCTGCATACATTATTTTGCTATGACCAAACTTTTTAACTAAATTTCCAGTTATTAAAGATGGTAGAAACATTGCCACAACATGAAACTGTATTACCAAACCTGTTTTACTTAGACTCATTTTTTCCATTACATGCATGCTTAATGGAGTTGCTGTCATCAAAAATGTCATTATTGCATATCCAAATGCTGAGGCTACGAGTGCCTGTAAAAATCTAGGTTGCGAAATTAATTCTAAAATACTTCTTCCTGAACTTTTTATATTAGACTCTAATTTTGATGTATTTTCATAAAATAAAAAGAAAATTGCTGGTATGATAGTTAAAATAGCAAGTGACAAATAAGATCCAACATACAATTGATCGGTAACAATATCTTTTCCATAATTTGCCATGCTAGGGCCTAAAAATGCTGAAACAATTCCACCTAATAAAATTATTGAAATTGCCCTAGGTACTTTATCTTTTTCAACACTTTCAGCTGCAGCAAAACGATATTGATGGGTAAAGGCCATGCCAACACCAATAAAAAAATTTGCAAAACAAAATAGAATAAAGTTTTGATCCATTATTGAATAAGCCGCCAATAGAGAAAATAAAAAATTTCCAATTGATGCAGAAATAAATCCAGCTTTTCTGCCTATTAAACTCATAACTTTTGTTGCAAGGATTGCTCCTATTGCTATGCCAACTACCGATATTGACATTGGCAAAGTAGAGAGTGATTTTAAAGGGCTAATTTGAGAACCAATAATTCCACTTAAAAATACTGTAACTGGAGCAGCAGTAAAGCTAAAAATTTGACTTAATGTAAGAATTAATAGATTTCTATTCATGATAAGAAGTTTTTTACTGTTTCATTAAACTTTTGGGGTTCTTCAAGATGAACATTGTGACTACAACCTTTAAAGATCTCTAATTTACTATTAGGTATATTTTTTTTTAAAGTATCAACTTGGTTAAAATTATATGAAACATCTTTATCGCCCCAGATGATCAGGGTATCTTGTTTGATATTTTTTAAATTTTCATATCCTCTCCAATTTTTCATAGCTACTAAAGCATTATAAGCTGTTACTTCTTTTATTTGTTTAACTGCATTTTCACATAAATAATAATTTTTAGCTTTTTGTCCTTTTACAAACCATTTTGGAGGTATTCTTTTAACTGTTTCTTTAATTCCTTCTTCTTTTAATTTTTCAATAGAAGTATCTATACTCTCAAATCTATCTGGAATATCTCCAATAGATCCAGTAGCAAAGCAAATTAGTTTTTTAATTTTTTCTCCAGATATTTTTGCCATCTCTTGAACTATCATTCCTCCCATTGAATGTCCTAACAAATGAAACTTATTTATATTTTTCTCATTAATCAATTTAATCAGCATTTGTGCCATTTTATTAATACTATTAAGAGATTTAACTTTATAACTTTCACCAAAGCCCGGTAAAGCAGGTGCAATTATTCTATAATTTTTACTTAAAAATTTTTTTTGTAAAAACCACATTTCTGATGAACCAAGATATCCATGAATTAAAACTAGAGGAAAACCTTTTCCGATATCATCAATATATATTTGTTGCATAATTATAATTAAAATATAGTTGTATAATCAATTTATTAAACAAAATTAAGAAATTTTAATTATGATTGGAATATTAGGTGGAATGGGAACGCAAGCTGGTTTAGATTTCTGTAATAAACTAGCAAAACTTAATAGAGGAAAGTTAGATCAACAATATCCTTTATTTGTTCTTTATAATAAATCAGATACTCCTAAGAGACCAGAAAATTTGAAAAAATATTACAATGTATTAAACGCTCTAGTTAAAGGGTGTAAAATGTTGCAAAAAAATAACTGTAAGTTCATTGTAATGCCATGCAACACAGCTCATTATTGGCACGATGACATTCAAAAGAAAATTAATATTCCAATAATCAGTATGCCAAAAGAAGTATATTTGAATACTAAAAAAACATGTAAAAAAAATTCTAAGATTGGACTTTTAAGTACTGAAGCTACATTAAATACTAAAGTTTATCACAGATACTTTGAAAAAAATTTTCAATTAGTTAGTCCATTAAAGTCTTTACAAAAAAGTTCAGTAAATAAATCAATAAAGTATGTAAAAATGGGTAAAATAAAAGAAGCAGAGAGAGCTATTAGACCTGCAGTTAATTATTTAATGAAAATAAAGTGCAGAAAAATAATACTTGGTTGCACAGAATTACCGATTGCAATTTTTGCATTCAAATCATTTAAAAAAATTAAAGAATCAAAAATATTTGTTGATCCAAATTTACTGCTAGCCCAAGTTTCTATGAAAAAATATAAAAGATCCTAAAAAAAACCTCAGACTTATTTGAGAAAAATTCTCAATGCTGAGGTTTTTAATTTTTGTTTACCAGATTATTTAGATGGATCTGGTACTTTTCTTAAATATGGTTTTACTGTTTCCCAACCATCTGGATAGATTTTTTTAGCTTCATCATCCTTGACCGCAGGAAGAATAACAACATCTTCTCCTTTTTTCCAATTTGCTGGAGTTGCAACTCTATGTTTAGCTGTAAGTTGCATTGAGTCTATAGCTCTTAAAATTTCATGGAAATTTCTTCCAGTTGCCATTGGATATGTTAGGTATAGACCAATTCTTTTGTCTGGTCTAATAACAAAAACTGTTCTTACCGTTTCATTGTCAACTGCAGTTCGACCCATAGATGAAGTTCCTGCATCTCCTTCTAACATGTTAAAAAGTTTAGCAACTTTTAAATCTTCGTCAGCAATAATTGGATAGTCTGGTTTAGTTCCAGATACATCTTTAATGTCTTCTAACCATTTTTTATGATCTTCAACACCATCAACACTTAATCCAATAACTTTTACATTTCTTGCATCAAATTCTGCTTTCATTTGTCCTAAAGAACCTAGTTCTGTAGTACAAACAGGTGTAAAATCTTTTGGGTGAGAAAATAAAACTCCCCAACTGTCTCCTAGCCATTCATGAAAAGAAATATCACCCTCTGAAGTCTTGCACTGAAAATCAGGACAAACACTATTTATTTTTAACATAATTCTAATCTCCTTTTTGTTTTTTAGAATTATTATAAGTTATTAATGATATTTATCAACGATATTAAATTTAATAAACGCAACTTTTAAGACGTATATTATTATAATTTTTCTCGTGTAGTGTTCATTGAATTATGAATAACTCAAATCACTCAAATATATTAATAGTTGGGGGCGGATGTGCAGGAATATCCGTAGCGACAAGATTAAAAAATTTAAAATCAGATCTAACTATATCTATAATAGAACCTTCTGATAAATCATTGTATCAGGCTGCTTGGACTTTAGTGGGCGCAGGTGCTTATAATGTAAATAACACTATAAAGCCTATGTCTGAAGTGATGCCAGGTTTTGTAAACTGGATAAAGGAGCATGCAGAAAGTTTTTCACCAGAGACTAATTCAGTTAAAACTACGAATGGTGAATACCATTATGACTATCTTGTTGTTTGTCCTGGGCTAAAACTTAATTTTGATGGTGTAGCCGGACTAAAAGAGTCATTAGGAAAAAATAATGTATGTACAAACTATGACTCTGATTTAGCAGTATATACATGGGAATGTTTAAAAAATTTAAATGGTGGTAACTTATTGTTTACTGAACCTCCAATGCCAATTAAGTGTGCTGGAGCTCCGCAAAAAATTGCTTATCTAGCAGCAGATCATTTAAAGAAAAAAGGAGCTCTAAAAGATAGTAGTCTAGAATTTTTGTGTGCCAAACCAGTTATATTTGGTGTTCCACATTTTCAAGGTCCGCTTAACGAAGTTTGCGACTCATACGGTATTAAAAGAGGCTTTCAGCATAATTTGATTTCGGTTAATGGCGAAGCAAAAGAAGCTGTCTTTAAAGTTTCCGATAAAGATGGAAACAGTAAAGAAGTTACAAAAAAATTTGATTTTATTCATGTAACTCCTCCACAAACTTCACCAGATTTTATAAAAAACAGTCCGCTAGCTGATGCAGGTGGATGGGTTGATGTTGATCATAAAGGTGGAACTTTAAAACATATGAAATATGAAAATATTTATAGCTTAGGAGATGTTATGAATGCTCCTAATGCAAAAACTGGTGCGGCAGTTAGAAAGCAAGCTCCAATAGTTGCTCATAATATAATTAAAGATATTAAACAATCTTCTGAAGCCTACAGACTTTATGATGGTTACGGCGCTTGTCCTTTAACTGTGGCTTATGGCAAAGTAATGTTAGCTGAGTTTTGTTATGGGGGTAAAGTAACACCAAGTTTTCCTTTTGACCCAACAAAACCAAGTTCTATTTATTGGCAAATGAAATCAAAACTTTTCCCATATTTACAATGGAATGTAATGTTTAAGGGAAAAGAATGGAGTAAGCCAGCCCATAAAGCTGTTGAAAAATAATTGTAATTTAATAAATTTCAAATAATTATAATTATGATTTTTGAACAATTATTTGATACAAAATCTTCAACTTACACTTATATTATTTCTAGTGGAAAAGGTAGAGAAGCCTTAATTATTGATCCAGTTATTGAACATTCAGATGAATACATAAAAATTTTAGAAAACTTAGAACTAAAATTAGTTAAAGTCTTAGATACTCATATTCATGCTGATCATATTTCAGGTCTAAATGAACTAAATAAAAGAACAAATTGTACTCGTATTATGGGAGAAAAATCAAAATCCGAAGTTGTTGATGTCAGATTAAAAGATAATGAAAATTTAAATATAGAAAATATTAAACTTAAAGCAATTTATACACCCGGCCATACTGATTGTTCTTATTGTTATTTAATGAATGATAGAGTTTTCACTGGAGACACTCTTTTAATAAATGGAACTGGAAGAACAGATTTTCAAAGCGGGAGTCCCCTTGAAGCTTATGACTCTTTATTTAATAAATTGCTCAAATTACCAGAAAAAACACTTGTCTATCCAGCACATGATTATAATGGGAAAAAAAATTCAACTATTGAAAATGAGAGAAATAACAATCCACGTTTGCAAGTCAGCTCAAAAGAAGAATACGCAGAGATTATGAATAATTTAAATCTATCTAATCCAAAAATGATGGATATAGCTGTTCCAGCAAATTTAAAAGGTTTGATGTTAAATCAGATATAATCAGCATTAATTTAGCCTTGTTTTTACTGGATCTATAATTATATTATTTCCATGGCTTGCAACAATCCAAAATGTGTATGTACAAATTGTACTTATGACAAATGCAAATGTGACGGCACTAAAGAGTGCAAATGTAAACCTAAATCAGGAAGTTGTTGTTGTAACAACTAATTGATTATTTAATAAATTAATCTTTTAAATACTTGAATGAACAATTTTTTAGAATCCATAATTAACAGAGACCCTGCTGCAAAATCAAAATTAAGTATAATATTAACTTATCCGGGTATTAAAGCAGTTTTTTTTCATAGAATTGCAAATTTTTTTTCTATTGCAAAGTTTGATTTAATTGCAAGAATGATTTCACAATTTTCAAGATTCTTAACAGGTATAGAAATCCATCCTAAGGCAAAGATAGGAGATAACTTATTTATTGATCATGGTATGGGTGTGGTAATTGGAGAAACTTCTGAAATTGGAAATAATGTAACTATTTATCATATGGTTACTTTAGGAGGAATTGCTCCAAGTATAAAATCTAATGAACAAAGAAATACAAAAAGACATCCTACATTAATGGATAATGTTGTTGTTGGATCAGGAGCACAAATATTAGGTCCTGTTATAGTTGGAAAAAATGCTAAGGTTGGAGCTAATGCAGTTGTTACTAAAGATGTTCCTGAAAATGCTGTAATGGTTGGAATACCAGCAAAAAATGTTGGTATGGCAAATGAAGAATTTAAACCTTATGCCGTAACAGACGAAAGTGAAAATGAAAAATTATAGCGATAGTTTTATTCAGTCGATTGGAAATACCCCGCTTATAAAACTTAAAGCTGCTTCAGAGATTACTGGATGCAACATTTATGGAAAAGCTGAATACTTAAATCCTGGTGGATCAGTAAAAGATAGAGCAGCTCTTTCTTTAATAAAAGATGCAGAAGAAAAAAAATTAATTTCTAAAGGAGGAACAATAGTTGAAGGAACAGCAGGTAATACTGGAATTGGTTTGTGCTTAATAGGAAATTCTCTTGGTTATAAAACTGTAATAGTAATGAATGATAACCAAACCCAAGAAAAAAAAGATACTTTAAGAAATATTGGTGCAGATTTAAGGTTGGTGCCACCAAAGCCTTATAAAGATGATAGTAATTACGTTAAGTTTGCTGGAAGATTAGCTGAAGAACTTAAAAGTTCAAATAATCACGGGGTAGTTTGGGCTAATCAATTTGATAACACTGCTAATGCCAAGGGTCACTACGAAACAACAGGACCTGAAATTTGGAATCAAACAGATGGAAAAATAGATGGTTTTGTTTGTTCTTCAGGAACTGGTGGTACTATTAGTGGAACTAGTAGTTATCTAAAAGAAAAAAATAAAGATATTAAAATTTATTTATCAGACCCTACGGGATCTGCTCTTTATAATTATATAAAAAATGGAGAACTAAAGTCTGAGGGTGGTTCAATAACAGAGGGTATTGGTTCAAGTAGAGTTACTGCTAACTTTGCAGAAGCTAAAATAGATGGTGCATTTTCAATAAGTGATCATGAGTCTTTACCTATAATTTATAACTTAATTCAAAATGAAGGATTAAGTTTAGGAACAAGTTGTGGAGTAAATATTGCTGGAGCTATAAGATTAGGTAAAGAACTTGGGCCAGGAAAAACAATTGTTACAATTCTTTGTGATAAATCTGATAAATACAACTCTAAGCTGTTTAATAAAGCTTTTTTAAAAGAAAAAGGTCTTCCCTTTCCCGATTGGATTTAAGGCGCATATCTGCTTTGTAATAAAATCATTACATTCGTTTGTTAGACTAATTTAGACTTTAAATAAAATTAACAATTTAAAAAGGAACAAAAATGGACGCAAAAGAAATTGTAAAAAGAGGTTATGAATTATTTGGTAAGGGAGACATGGAAACTTTCTTTAACGAAGTTGTTCACGATGAAATAACTTGGGTTTATCCTGGTGACAAACATCCAATGTCAGGAACTCACAAAGGTAAAGAGGCAATGATGAAAACAATGTCTTTAATACCTCAACAATGGAGTAATTTTTCTGTAACCCCTGAGTTTATGATTGCAGAAGGAGATAAAGTATTTGCTAAATGCAAAGCAACTGCTGATGGTATGGAAACTATATTCGGTCATTACTTTGAGATAAAAGATGGAAAAATGTCTATGTTTATGGCTTTCGATGATACTCTAAGCATGTATAATGCTATAAAAAAATAATAAGGAGGAAATAATGGATAAAGAAGTTTTAGTGATCGTAGATTTGAAAGACGGAAAGCTTGAAAAATTTATGGGATGGATGCAATCAGATGAGGGAATGAGTGTAAGAAAATCAGCAGCTCATCCAGAAAAAACTATTGGAGCAGTAAAGCCAGATAAAAGTGGTGTTATGTTTAAGGTATTTGTTCATAATATGGAAAAAATGAAAGAGATGGTATCTGGAGCAAATCCAATTGGAAAACCAATTTATGATGAGTGTGTAAACAAGATGCATGTGTGGGAATTAACGAAAGTTGATATCTAAAATGGCAAAATATTATGTAATCGGAAAAGTAAGCAAAGAACTTTTAAAAAGAATGCAAAAAGATCCTTCTGCGGATAGACACGCATCAACAAAAAAAGTTATTGAAGCCATTGGTGGAAAAATGATTAGTTACGAATGGGTTCGTGGACGTTTTGATGTGGTCTGTTGTGTAGAAGGAGATGCTGAAACAGTTGTTGGAATGAAAGTTGCTTTTATAAATTCAGGACTGATGGATGATCTAATGATACATGAAGTTATTGATTACAATAAAGCATTCACAAAAGCCGCGGATGGTTCTAAAAGTGTGGTAATACCTGCTGAATAAATTATGTCGGGTTATGCAATTGCTCAAATTGAAGTTAATAATCCTGAAAATTATAAAGAATATTTAGCAAAAGTTTCAGATATTGTTGCTAAATTTGGAGGAGAATTTTTAGTAAGAGGTGGTGAGTTTAGCCACGTTGAAGGTGAATGGAAAAACTCTAGAAACATTGTTATTAAATTTCCTTCTTATGAAAAAGCTTTAGAGTGGTATCACTCTGAAGAGTATAAACCTATTAGGCAAATAAGGTTAGATAACGCAGATACAAATCAAATAATAATAAAAGGAGTATAAGAATGGGAAAGGCATACGTCATAGCTCATCCAATAGTAAAAGATATGGATAAGTTTAAAGTTGAATATGCGTCAAAAGTAGACGCAACAGTAGAAGCTTTTGGTGGTAAGTTTCTAGTTAGAACTCCTGACACTTTGGTTCACGAGGGCGTTAAAGGAACCTTAGCTGTTGTAATTGAGTTCGAAAGTAAAGAGAAAGCATTAGGTTGGTATAATTCTGATGCTCATCAAGGAATAGTAAAACATAGAAGAGCTTTAACAGATGAAAAAAGTACTTGGATGATTTGTGAAGAGTCTTCAACGATGAAATAAAAAAAGGAGAAAAACATGTCTATATTAGAAAAATACAGCGCTGCAATAAAAGATAAAGATGAAGCGGCTATGAATGAACTGCTGCATGATGATTTTAAATTTACAATGCATAAATCTGGTAACACATTAAGCAAAGGCGATGTAATCAAATGGGCCATGAGTGGTGACATTAAACAAAGAGATACGAGAGTAGTTTATGAAAATGATGAAGTGGGTATTCACCACGCATTCGTGACATTTGATGATGGAAATGTTGAAGCTGTAATGGCAGTTTATAAATACAAAGATGGAAAAATCACAAGTTTAGAAACTGGCGCAACGCCAATGCCTAAATAAATTTAATTTATGTCAATAACAATTCAATCATTACTAACAACATGGGGTAATGCTTTTAAGTCTGGTGATCCAACAGAAATTTCAAAAATACTTGATGAAAAATTTAAACACATAAATCTTCACCAGGCTGAAAAAGGTTTTGAAACATTACAAGAGAGTTTGGATTGGATTAAAACAAAACCAGGCATAGTCTCTGATATTGTATCCATTTATGAAGATGACAAAAGATTAATTGGAACTTTTAAATGGAAAGATTCTGATAAAAATCCAGATACAATTATGTTTCACGGCATAATTTCAAATAATAAGCTTTTAAGATTTGAAATAGTAAGAGCACCTGATCTATAATGGATAAAATTTTAAGTTTTTTTTTAACATTTTTTGTTTTTATATACCCACTTAATTCAATTGCATCTTCAACAAAATCAATTGGAGAAAAAGGTGATCCAAAAAATATTGACAGAGTAATTAAAATAAAAATGTATGACAATTATTATGAACCGAATTCAATTACTGTTAAAAAAGGTGAAACAATTAAATTTGTAATTACTAACCTTGGAGAGATGGTTCATGAATATAATATTGGTACTAAAGAAATGCATATAAAACATCAGCCAGAGATGCAAAAATTAATTGATCATGAAATCATTTCATTTGATAAAATTGATAAGAAAAAAATGAAAGAAATGTCTAAAAAAGATCATTCATTAGCTCACTCCCATTCGAACAGTGTTATGCTGGAACCGCAAACTAAAGGTGAAATTATATGGAAATTTTCTAAAGATATAGAATTAGAAATGGCATGTAATATACCCGGACATTATGAGTCTGGAATGGTAGGCAAAATCATAACTAAATAAAGTGAAAAAGTTTTTATATTTTATAACTTTTATTTTTCTAACAAATTTTCCAGCAAAATCAGAAAATAAAAATATAGAACTAAATAATTTATTCTTAAAATTAAAAACAGAACAAAATATTATTATTGCTTCGAAAATAGAAAGTAAAATTTGGAAGCTTTGGACTACTCATCCATCAGAGCCAACATTGACAGAACTTCTTGCTGAGGGATCTTATTATATGTCTCAAAATCAATTAGATAACGCACATAAAATATTTTCTAAAGCAATTGAATTAGATCCAAAGTGGGCCGAGGCTTGGAATAAAAGAGCAACTGTCTATTATCTAATGGGTAATTATGAGCTTTCACAAAATGATATCGATGTAGTGCTTAGTTTAGAAGAAAGGCATTTTGGTGCGTTGTCTGGACAAGGTCTTGTTCAATCAGCTTTGAAAAATTATCAATTAGCTATTGATAGTTATATAGAAGCCCATAAAATCTATCCTGCTATGGAGTCTCCTGTTATAATGATTGAAAAATTGAAAACATTAATACAAAACCAAAGTGTATAAATAAAATGAAAAAATATATTAAATATACAATTTATACTGTAATTTATATTCTTTTAGTTTTGCTTCTAGCAGCATATTTTTATAAAAATGATATTGGTTTAATATAATTTAGTAAGAAAGGATAAAATATGAATGATATAAATTTTTATTTTTCTATAGGAAGTACATATACATATTTATCTGTTACAAGAATTTTAGATGTTGAAAAAAAACATAACGTTAAATTCAATTGGATGCCTTTCAGTGTTAGAGCGATTATGAAAGAAATGAATAATATTCCCTTTCCTAAAGACAAAAAAAACAAAGTTGATTACATGTGGAGAGATATTGAAAGAAGAGCAGAAGGATATGGTTTTTTTGCCAAAACTCCTGTTCCCTACCCTTTAAGTGAATTTGATCTTGCTAATAAATTAGCAATTCTTGGTTTAAAAGAAGGATGGGGAATAGATTATGTAAGACTAACTTACAAAAGATGGTTTCAAGATGGCAAAGAACCAGCAACTGAACCCAACATCTCTGAAATTTGTAATGAACTTAAATTAGACAAAGAACAAGTTATTTCTAAAGCTAATACTCAGGATATAGAAAAAGAGTATTTAGCAAATACTGACAGTGCTAGAAAAAATAAAGTATTTGGAAGCCCTTCGTTCATAGTTAATAGTGAAATCTTCTGGGGAGATGATAGAATGGAAGATGCTATAACTTGGGCGAAAAAAAATGGGTAATTTAACAGCTTATATCATTCTAATTGTTGCAGTTATTTTGGGAACAGCTTCAAATGGTTTTGCTAAGGGAGCACAAGGTTTTACTATATTAATACCGAGTATTTTAACTGCGGTAACGATAGTTGGGTGTATGTACACTTTATCTCTAGTAATGAAATCCATTCCTGTAGGAATAACTTATGCTTCTTTTGCAGGACTTTGCATTATTGCAACTACAATGGTTGGAATGTACAAGTTTAATCAAATGCCTGATTTTTATACTCTAATAGGCCTTATATTAATTATTGCTGGTGTCTTAATTGTAAATTTATTGGGAAAAACTGGTTAATATGAAACCATTTACTGGATATATTTTTTTGGCATTAGCTATCACTTGTGGAATAGCTGCTAATAGTTTTGCTAAAATATCTGATGGTTTTTCAAAATTAACTCCTTCTGTTGCTTGCATACTATTAATGTGTATAACAATGTTTTCACTTGCAAAAGGTATGTCGGCAATTCCTGTTGGTTTTGCTTATGCCACCTACAGCGCAATTACAGTTGCATCGATACTTATATTTGGAATCGTAAAATATAATCAAATGCCAAATGTATATGGTTTAATTGGAATTACTTTAATTATAGCTGGAGTGATAATTGTAAATTTACTAGGAAGAGTTGATTAAAATTAAATTAAGGAGAAAAAATGTCTGAACTTATTGCGTTCATTGGTATTGGAAACATGGGAAGTCCAATGGCTGAAAATTTAGTTAAAGCTGGAAAAAATGTTAAAGTTTTTGATGCTTCAGCAAGTATGGTTGAAAAAGCAAAAGAAAAAAAATTGGAAGTTGCAAAAAATTTAGATGAATTAATTACAAATGAAGCAACAACAGTAATAACAATGCTTCCAGAAGGAAAAAATTCAGAAGAGGTTTATTTGGGAGATAAAGGTATTATTAACAAAGTATCTAAAAATTGTCTTCTGATTGATTGTTCTACAATTGATATTCAAACTTCAATCGAAATAGGAAAAAAAGCTTTAGAAAAAGGAATTAAAATGATTGATGCTCCTGTAAGCGGAGGTGTTATGGGTGCACAAAAAGCAACACTAAATATTATGGTTGGGGGAACCAAAGAATCTTTTGATCTTGCTCTTCCTCTTTTAAAAATAATGGGAAAAAATATATTTCATGCAGGTGATCTTGGAAGTGGTAACGGTGCAAAAATTTGCAACAATATGTCTCTTGGTATTACAATGATTGCAGCATCTGAATCTTTAATGTTAGCTAAAAGATTAAACATAGATATAAAAAAAGTTCATGAAATTATGAAAAATGCATCTGGTAATAGTTGGCCTATATCTGTCTACCCACCTTTGCCTGGATTAATTGAAGGAACGCCTTCAAATAATAATTATAGACCAGGGTTTTCTGCAGGCATGATGAATAAAGATTTAAAATTAGCTAACGAATGCGCCAAGCAAGTTAATGCCTCTACTCCACTTGGTACTATGGCATTGAATATTTATAATAAATTTTGTGAAGAAGGTAATGATAATAAAGATTTCTCAGCTATTTCAAAAGCAATTGGTCAAGAAGCTTGGAACTACCCAATAGATTAATTTTTTATAACAAACTATTTATGGACGATGATTTTATTGGTTTGAAGTCTTGTCCATGTTTATAATCAGGTCTAGAAAATTTAGTTTGAGCATTATCACAAGGGTTTAGGATTACAGAAAAAATTGATCTATCCATAGGAGACATGTTTTGTGCTGAACCATGTACCAAGTTATCTACAAAAATTAATGAAGTTCCAGCTTTACCATGAGCAGAAACAATTCCATTTTCTTTTACAAGAGATGAAACTGTCTCTTGGTCAACAGTCCAGAGTGGATAACTTGTAGTTTTAGTATCAAGTTTAGATTTAACAGTGCCATATTTATGAGATTTAGGAATAAAAAACAGAGGTCCATTAAATTCATTAACGTCATCAAGAAAAACATGTAAATTTAATGCTAAAGGTTTTGCTGACCCATCTTCTCCAGAATGAGTTGCAAAATCGTAATGCCATTGCCAAACTTCTCCAGTAAATGCAGCTTTAACATTTATTTTTGTCTGTTGGATATAAAGATTATCACCACGTATCTGTCTTGCAGGTTCAAAAAATTTTGGGTGTCGAGTTAAATTGTCAAAAATTTTACTACGAAGGTGTAGTCCCATTGCTGTTCTTACTTCACCAGATGATTTTTCAATAATGTCAGCCTCAGTTTTATCATTAAATATTTTTTTCATCTCTTTTCGAATATTTTTTACTTCAATATCAGAGAACCAATATGGTAAAACTATATATCCATTTTCGTTGACTTCATTAATCTGATTTTTGGTAAGTTTCATTTTTACTTAAATTTAAACTAGTTAAATAAATACTTTCAAATAATATAGATGCCACAAATATTAAAATAATATTATATTGAAAATTTTAATTATTTAAATTAGTTATTTTGACAGAATGAAAAAAACTATTGTAAAAAGTTGGAACGAGTGGGATCCTTTAAAACATGTAATTGTTGGAAGAGCAGATAATTGTTGTATACCTGCACCTGAACCTGCTGTAGATGTAAAAATTCCCCCAGACTCAGTAATGAAAGGCAAACACGGTAGAAGAACTCAAGATTCTATAGATAAGGCAAATGAACTTCTAGATAAATTTGTAAAAACATTAGAAGGTAGAGGAATAAGAGTGGATAGACCAACTCCTTTAAAATTTGACGAAAAAATTGCTACACCAGACTGGAAAGCAGAACACATGTTTGGATGTATGCCGTCCAGAGATGTA
This sequence comes from uncultured Pelagibacteraceae bacterium, assembly GCA_902531025.1. Lineage (GTDB taxonomy): Bacteria > Pseudomonadota > Alphaproteobacteria > Pelagibacterales > Pelagibacteraceae > Pelagibacter. The sequence goes on from CACACV010000004.1 coordinate 16,020, forward strand.
ATTATTACGGTTGGAAAAGAAATGCTAGAAGCAACTATGAGTTTTAGATGTCGGTGGTTTGAATATTTAGCTTATAGACCACTGTTACAACAATACTTTATGGAAGATCCGGGCATGAAACACGAGTGTGCTCCTAAACCTAGATTGACAGATAAAGATTACCATAAAAATTATTTATCTGATGAAGTAAGTATTGAACAACGATTGGAATGGGCTGAAAAAAAATATTTTGTAACAACTGAAGAAGAACCTCTTTTCGATGCTGCAGATATATTAAGATTTGGCAAAGACTTAATAGTTCAGCATGGTTTTACTACTAATTTAAAAGGTATAGACTGGTTAAAAAGACATTTTCCTGATCATCGTGTTCATACTGTGAATTTTCCAGGAGATCCTTACCCTATACATATAGATGCAACTTTTACACCTATCAAACCTGGGTTAATATTAAACAATCCTCAAAGAAAACTTCCGAAAGAACAAAGAAAACTTTTTGAGGATAATGGTTGGGAAATTGTTTATGCGGCACAACCAGCTCACAACTCTCCTCCTCCTCTTACTTATTATTCAATATGGTTATCAATGAATATTTTAGTTTTAGATCCAAAAACTGTATGTGTGGAAAAAAGTGAAGTGTATCAAGCTGAACAACTTGATAAACTGGGTATGGAAGTAATACCAATAGATTTTAGAGAGGCATATGGCTTTGGTGGAAGTTTACATTGTAGTACAACAGACGTCTACAGAGAAGGTGAGTTACAAGATTACTTTCCAAAACAATAAAATTAACATATGAAATAGAGGTATATGACCTTTAATAATAATAATTCTCAAGGAATTATTTTTATTCTATTAGGCATGGCTTTTTTTTCAATTCAAGATGCTTTAATAAAGTTTATTTTTCAAGATATAGCGTTATTCGAACTGTATTTTGGAAGAACTTTAATACAGGCATTTTTGTTAATATGTTTTTTAATTATTACTAAAAAAACTTTTACTTTAAAAACTTATTATCCAGCTTTAACTTTGGTCAGGGTATTTTGCTTCTTTTTTGGTTTTAGTTTTTTTTATATCTCTTTAACTTTTATGTCTCTAGCTATGACAAGTGCATTATTTTTTTCCTGTCCTTTTTTTATGTCTATTTTTGCAATAATTTTTTTAAATGAAAAAATCGGAATAAGACGGTGGAGTGCAATAATTGTTGGTTTTGTCGGAGTTTTAATAGTTTTAAATCCGAATTTTGATGACTTTAATTTTTTTAAATTAGCACCAATTGCGTGTGCATTTTGTTATGCCATTGCAATGACTATTACAAAGTACACTTCTGAAAAAGATAGCATTTATACACAATTGGCTTGGTTATATATTTTTGCATTGCTTGTAGGTTTCATAATTTATTTAATTTCAGGTGATGGAAAGTTTAATACTTTTTCAGACCCGACTATGCAATTTATTTATAGAGAATGGTTTTCCAATCCAACGGATACATGGCCTTACGTATTAGTTATGGGAATTGTTGCTTCTATATCTTTCTTTTTTGTTTTTAAAGCTTACAGCATTGCTTCTCCTTCAATTGTGTCTTTATTTGAGTACTCATATATCTTGTGGGCAATTTTAGCAGGATATTTATTGTTTGATACAATACCAGTTCCTAGAACATTTATTGGAACAGCTTTGATTGTAGGTGCTGGTTTTTATATTTTTTTTAGAGAAAAAGTTACAGGTCAAATGATTGTAACCGATACCCTAACAAATAGATGATTAAAAAAACCTTTATTCCAACAATAAATATTTCATCTTTAATTAATAATAAGTTTGAAACAAAAATTGCAATAAAGACAATAAAAAAGATAGAAAAAGCATGCATTGATGTAGGTTTTTTTCAAGTGGTTGGGCATGGGATTAATTTACAAGAGATTAATAAAACTTGTGCCATAGGTTATAAGTTTTTTAATTCATCTAGTAATAATAAAAAAAAATTATCACCTAAAAAATGGAATAAAAAAAATAAAAATCTTTATAGAGGGTATTTTCCAAATGATGTAAACGGCAAAGAAGGTTTAGATATAGGAGATTTAAGAGTAAATAAAAGTTATTCTACAAAGATTAAAAATCAATATATAGAATATTTAAATTTAAATAAAAGTTTTAACAAAAACTCAATTAAAATACTAGAGAAGTACTTTGATAAAGTCTTTTCTTTAAGTGAAAGCTTATTTAAATGTATAATAAGACTTTATAAAAAAAATCCTGATATCTCTTATAAAGCTTTTTCAAGATTAAAAACACTTAGTACTTTAAGATTTAATTACTACCCAAATCAATCTAAACCTGTTGAAATATCAAAACATGATGGGGTTGCTTTAGGTTGTGAAACACATGTTGATAGTGGAATATTTACCGTGCTTTACCAAGATAAAAAAGGTGGTCTACAAGTACAAAATAGAAAAACTAAAAAATGGCACAGTATTCCATTTAATAAAGAAGCTTTAGTAGTAAATACAGGTAGAGCCCTTGAGTATTTAAGTAAAGGAAAGTTTAAAGCAACAAATCATAGAGTTTTATGGAATAAGCAAAAAAGACTTTCGATTCCTTTCTTTTTTGAACCATCCTATGATTTTAAAATGAACCATGATTTTTTAAATACTAAGAAAACCAATAATAAAGGTTTGATTTATGAAAAATTTCTTAATCAGTCTTTAAAAAAATTCATTGAATATCAAAGATAAGAATAATAATATCAACCTATAAAGCGATACATAACTCATCGTACCTAAGTAATGGTTTACGAAAGCGGGATAGGTCGTCTTTAAATTAATTTTTAAAGGAGGCTTTAATGAAATTTGGTTACTTTTGTAATACTACTAACTGGACGCACAAACCTTACGATAAACTCTTAGACGAAACTAAAGAGATAACTGAATACTGCGATCAAAATAATTGGAATTCTATATGGTTTACTGAACATCATTTTAATCATGAAGGAATGGAGTCTTGTACAAATCCATTAATGCTTGGAACTGATGCTGCCGCAAGAACAAAAAATATTAGAATAGGACAAGCAGCAAATGTAATTACTTTTCATAATCCAATAAGACTCGCAGAAGATATAGCTACACTTGATCAACTTTCAAAAGGAAGAGTAGAAGTTGGAGTTGCAAGAGGAATTTACGGAAGAGAAGCAATCAATCTAAATGTTGAAGCTGACATGAAAGATCAGGCAAAAAATTTTAGACTTTTTGCTGAAACTCTAGAAGTGTTAAAAAAAGCATGGTCAGAGAAATTTTTTAGTCATAAAGGTGAATTTTATACATATCCACATCCTGATCATGTTTGGCAGCACGATATGAGCCCTCCAAGTCAAGAATTTATGAATATGGATGATAATACAATAAAAAAAATTAGCGTTGTTCCTAAACCTTATCAGAAACCTCATCCTCCAATTCATCAAGTAGTCGATGGTATTAGGTCTATCGAGTGGGCCGCACAAAATGGAATAAATGTTATTATGTGGATACCTACAGTTAAAGCTCTAAAAATAAAATTTGAAGCTTATAAAAATGCAAGATCCGAAGCAGAAAAAAGAAATGTCCCTATGGGAGAAGGTGTGTCTCTAGTAAGAGATATGTTTGTTGCTGACACAATGGAAGAGGCTAGAGAAAAAGCTGGAGAACATATGGTCAATTATATGAGATGGGTTTGTCATTGGAGAGGGCTTGGCAATCATATGGATCCAGAAGAAGAATTGCCTGTGACTAAAGGAAAGTTAGATTTATTAAGTTACGATTTTTTACATAAAAGAAATATGTTATTTGGTACCCCTGAATATGTAATAGATAAAATTCATGAACTAAAATCAGAATTAAATTTGCAAAATTTACAAGTATGGTCCAATTTTCCTGGAGTCAAACATGAAGATTGTATGAAAAGTATTAAATTGTTTACTGAAAAAGTAATACCTCACTTTAAAGATGATTTAGAAACTGAAGTAAAAAAAGTTTCGTGAGCAAAATAAAAAGGCTGACTGGCGGTCAAGCAGCAATTAAATCTTTAAAAAAAGAAAAAGTTAAGCATGTTTTTGGTTTAATTGGTTCTGCTACAATGGAAATGTTTGATGCCATTTATCACGAGAAAAATATAAAATTTATAGGAGTTCGTGATGAAAGAACTGGTACACACATGGCAGATGGATATGCAAGAGCATCTAATCAACCCGGTATTATACTTGCTGGACAGAATGGTCCTGGTGCAACCAATTTAGTTACAGGACTTGCGCAAGCGAAAGCGGCCTTTTCTCCTGTAGTTTCAATTGCAGGTTCATATTCTACAAAAGATAAAATGGAAGATGCTTTTCAAGGACTTGATCAACAATCTTTATTTGAACCAGTAACAAAAAAAACTTGGACAGTAAAAAATACTAAAAAAATTCCAAAAACTTTTAGTGATGCTTTTAACATTGCAATGTCACCCAGAAGGGGACCGGTATGTATTAATTTACCAAGAAATATTTTAGCTGATAAAGGAAATTTTAAAATCAATGAGAAAAATCAATCATTTGATAATCAAAACTCAACTAAAGCAAAATCTAACTATATAAAAAAAGCTTTAAAGATTATCAGTAATTCAAACAAAACTGTTATTATTGCTGGTGGTGGCATTAAATATACATCAAGATATAAAATTGTAATTAAATTGGCAGAATTATTAAACGTCCCAATAGTAACTGCAGCTGGACATGGAGATGCTATACCATTTAATCATAAACTAAATGCTGGACAAATGGGTCCAAGAGGCAATCCAGTTGCATCCAAATTAGTTAAAGAGGCAAGCGTTATAATTGCTCTTGGAACAAGACTGGGATTTAATTCAACTTTTTATTCTTACGAAAATATAAATAAAAAAGCAAAAATCATACAAGTCGAATTGGAAAAAAGTATGATAGCAAGATACTTTCCTGTAGCAGTAGGAATTTATGGAGATGCTGCCACAATAACTGGCCAATTATATAAAGAAATTAAGAAACAAAATGTTGCCCTTGATTTAAAAAAATGGACCAATAACTATTTAAATGAAAGAAAAAAATTTCTACTAAACAGAGATAAATTTAAACAGAAAAATTTTCCTATTCAGCCCAATAGTTTATTTAAACAACTAAGACAAGTGCTTCCAAAAAACTCTGCAATAACATTAGATGCAGGCACTCTTTGTCTACAAGCTACAGATGCTCTTGAATATTATAATCCTCCATCTTTATTTACTCCTTTAGACTTTGGTTTAGTTGGATTTTCTTTTGCATGTGGATTGGGTGTTAAAGTTGCAAAACCAAATAAAAAAGTAATTAGCCTTATGGGAGATGGGGGTTTTGGAATGACAATTTCAGAATTAAGTACTGCCGTTGAATATAATATTAACACAATAACTATAGTCATGAACAATAAAAGCTGGGGAGCTGAAAAGGCTTACCAAAAAGATTTTTATGGAAAAAGATATTTGGGAGCTGATATTAGCAGTCCACCTTTTGATAAAGTTGCTGAGCTATATGGCGCTAGAGGTTTTAATGTTAAAAAAGTTTCAGAAATAAATCAAGCCGTTAGTGAAGCTTTAAAAATAAATAAACCTGTGGTTATTGATGTTGATGTAGATCCAAAAGCACTATACAGTTTTAGAAGAGATAGTTTTAAACATAGATCAACAAAATGAAATTAGAAATAAGAAAGTTTACAAAATTCGTTGATAAGACTTTTATTGAAGGTGGAAAAAAAGCAAAAGAACCTGTCTTAATGGTTTCTGTTGCAGCAGTTTTTAAAAATCCTTGGGATGGCCAAGGATTTGTTGAAGACCTTAAGCCTACAATCTTAGATTTAGCACCAAAACTTGGTGATATTTTAGTTCCAGAATTAATAAAAGAAATTGGTTCACCAGAAAAAATTTTAGCTTATGGCAAAGCTGGGGTTGTTGGATTAAGCGGTGAGATAGAACATGCATCTGCATTTATTCACACTTTAAGGTTTGGAAATAAGTTTAGGGATGCAGTTGGAGGAACTTCTTATTTAAGTTTTACTAATACAAGAGGACCTGCAGGATCAAAAATTTCTATACCAATGATGCATAAAACAGATTCTGGTTTAAGGCCCTATTATCTCACACAAGAATTTACTATTCATGATGCTCCGTTTGATAATGAAATAGTAATTGCTATAGGTGGTGCTTCTAGTGGAAGAGCGCATGCAAGAACTGGTGATAGATATCAAGATATGAAAGAAATGGGCATTGAACCTAAATAACTAAATGATCAATGCAAAAGATTCTAAAAATACTTTTTACATTCTAAATAGCAAACAAGACATCCCATTAGTTTTGATACATGGCGTCGGACTTAATCATAAGATTTGGGATCCACAAATTAATTCATTTAATAATACAGTTTTGGCATATGACATTTTAGGTCATGGAAAAACACCTTTGACAAAATCAGATATAAATTTTGATGATTTTTCTTCTCAATTGTTAAACTTAATAAATGAACTAGAGTTTGAAAAAGTACATTTGGTTGGTTTTTCTATTGGTTCATTAATAGCAAGAAATTTTGCTTGTAATTACAATGACAGATTAGAAACATTGACCTTGCTATGTTCGGTTTATCAAAGAAGTAAAGAACAGCAGCAAATAGTTAATGATAGATTTGAATTATCAAAAAAAAGTAGATCTTTATCAAAACAAGCTCTCAAGAGATGGTTTACTGATGATTATATAAATAAAAATCCAAATATTTATGAAAAAATTAGTTCTATGCTTGAAAAAAATAATATTGAAAATTTTTTAAAGGTTTACAGGCTATTTGTAGAACACCGGGATGATGAAAAATTTGAAAATATAAAAACAAAAACACTAGTAATGACCGGAGAAAATGATATTGGATCAACACCTGAAATGTCATCAAAATTAAGTGAAAAAATTACTGGTTCTAAAGTCAAGATCGTCAGTAGTGGAAAACATCTCTGTAGTATTGAGTGTGCAGATGATGTAAACAACGCTATTAAGGAACATATTAAAAATGAGTGAGCTTAAAAAATATAAAATGTTTATTGATGGAGAATGGGTAGAATCAGATACTAAAAAAACTTTTGAAACTTTAAATCCAGAAAATAACAAGCCGTGGGCTTTAGTACCAGAAGCAAGTGCGAATGATGTAGACAAAGCAGTGAAAGCTGCGCAAAAAGCATTTGAAGGTGAATGGCCAAGATTATTGCCAAGAGAAAGAGGAAAATTTTTAAGAGCAATTGCAAATAAACTTAGAGAAAATGCTGAATTACTTGGAGAGATTGAAACAATTGATACTGGAAAATTATTTAGAGAAACTAAAAAACAAGCAAACTATATCGCTGAATATTATGATTACTACGCTGGTATGGCTGACAAAGTTGAAGGAACAGTTTTGCCAATAGACAAACCAAACATTCAAGCTATTACCACAAGAATACCGATTGGAGTTATAGCGGCAGTTATTCCATGGAATTCACAGATGTTGTTAACAGTAACAAAGCTTGCTCCAGCTTTAGCAATGGGAAATACTGTTGTAATTAAATCTTCTGAATTAGCTCCAGCTGTTTTGTTTGAATTCGCAAAACTAGTAGAAGAAACAGGAATACCAAAAGGAGTTGTAAATGTAATAACTGGGTTTGGCGATCCATGTGGAAAAGCGCTAACCACACATAATTTGGTTGAAAAAATTGCTTTTACTGGTGGGCCTGAAACTGCAAGACATATAATAAGAAACTCTGCAGAAAATCTGTCTGAAGTAAGTTTAGAACTTGGAGGAAAAAGTCCCGTAGCTGTTTTTGATGATGCAAATCAAGAAAATGCAATTAATGGAATTACTGCAGGAATTTTTGGTGCAAGTGGGCAAAGTTGTATTGCTGGTTCAAGATTATATTTACAAAAAGGAATTTATAATGAATTTTTAGATAAACTCATAAAAAGAGCAGAAAAAATAAAAATTGGTACACCTATGGATCCTGAAAGTGAAATGGGTCCAATTAGTAATTTTAAACAATTAGAAATAATAGAAAAAAATATTAAATTAACTGTTGAGCAAGGTGGAAAAATTAAATGTGGAGGCAAAAGACATTCCTTTTCAAATGAAGGGTATTATTTTCCACCGACAATTATTGAATGCGACAATCATAATCTTCCAACTGCGGAGAATGAACTTTTTGGACCAATACTATCTGTAATGAAATTTGAAAATGAAAATGAAGTAATAAATAAAATGAATGACAACCAGTATGGTTTATCCTCTGGTGTTTATACTGCTGACTTTTCAAGGGGAATGAGAGTTTCAAAGGCAATAAGAGCAGGAATTACATTTGTCAATACTTATAGATTAATTTCACCATCAGCACCATTTGGAGGAATGAAAGATAGCGGATATGGCAAAGAAGCAGGGATTGAGTCTATAAAAGATTACACAAGAGTTAAGACAACTTGGTATTATACGTCAGACAAACCTACCTTAGATCCTTTTTCAATGAGATAGTTCGCTTAAGGCATATAAATTTAGCAGAAAATAAATAAAATTTATCTATTGATATTATTTTTAGATCATATTTAATTTTATTTATATAAATTGTTAACAATTAAAGGAAATAATATGAAAAAATTAGTTTTAGCTATGTTCATTTTTGTGTCATGTTTTGTAACAAAAGCACATTCAGATGGACACGGTATTAAAATGGGTATCATTTTAGGATTTACAGGTCCTATTGAATCCCTAACTCCTGCAATGGCTGCATCTGCAGAGCTTGCTTTTAAAGAAGCTTCAGATTCAGGTTCATTACTAGGTGGAAAAAGTATTTCAGTTGAAAGAGCTGACTCTACATGTGTAGACTCTGCTGCTGCGACTGCTGCTGCCGAAGGTTTAGTTTCAAATGGTGTTGTAGCTATTATGGGAGCTGACTGTTCTGGTGTTACAGGCGCAATAGCAACTAACGTTGCTGTTCCAAATGGAGTGGTAATGATTTCACCGTCTGCAACTTCTCCAGGATTAACCGACTTAAATGATAATGGTTATTTTTTTAGAACTGCACCATCAGATGCTAGAGGTGGTCAAATTTTAGCTGACATAACAAAAGATAGAAAAGTTAAATCACTTGCTGTAACTCACACTAACAATGATTATGGAAAAGGATTAGCTGATGTTTATGTTGCTGCTGTAAAAGCTCATGGTATTAACGTAACTGTTGTGACTGCTCACGAAGAAGGCAAAGGTGATTATGGTGCTGAAGTTGCAACTTTAGCTGCTGCTGGCGGAGATGCTTTGGCAGTTTTAGGTTACCTAGACCAAGCAGGCGGAAGTATAATCCAAGGTTCACTAGACTCTGGTGCATTTGACAGATTTGTATTGTCTGATGGTATGATTGGTGACTCTTTAACTGACAGATTTGGTAAAGATTTAAATAAATCTTTTGGATCATTGCCAGGTTCTATGGGTAAAGGAGCAGGAATATTTGGAGATGTAGCTAAAGCTGCAGGAATAGACTCTTCAGGACCTTATACTGGGGAATCATATGATGCTGCTGCTTTAATAGTTCTTGCAATGCAAGCTGGTGGTAAAGCAGATAGAGCAACTGTTCAAGCAAATGTAATGGATGTTGCAAATGCACCTGGAACAAAAATTTATCCTGGTGAATTGAAAAAAGCACTTGATCTTTTAGCTAAAGGAAAAGCAGTAGATTACGAAGGTGCAACTGCCGTTCAGCTTACAGATGTTGGAGAAGCTGCTGGAGCTTTTATTGAAAAAGAAATAAAAGGTGGCAAATTCAAAAACAAAAAACAAAGATAAAATCTAATTTAAAACCCCAGTAAATTTATTTGCTGGGGTTTTTTATTTTCTAAATTATTATTGTTTAATTATTTTTTCAGGAAGTATTCCTTGAGGTCTAAAACGCATAATTAACAAAAGACCAATTCCTACAAGTAAAAATCTAAAATATGGGGCACTTTCAATTAAATGAATTCTTAATTCATTTGTTTCAGGAAGATGTGCGGTAAGCAGATTTATTACAAATAAAGCCATTGGAGCAGCTTGAACCCATAAAAACCATACCACAAATCCTCCAAGAATTGCGCCAAAATTATTTCCAGTTCCTCCAACAATTACCATTACCCATATAACAAACGTATATCTCATAGGTCTATAACTTCCTGGAGTAAACAAACCATCATTTGTTACCATCATTGCGCCAGCTATACCAACTATCGCTGATCCCAAAATAAATATAAACAAATGCTGTTTAACGATATTTTTTCCCATAGCACTAGCCGCCTCTTCATTATCTCTTATTGCTCTCATCATTCTTCCCCAAGGTGAATAAAGAGCTTTTTGAGTGATAATTAATAAAATAATCACAACAACCAAAAATAGTCCTGCAAAACAAAGTTTTACATAAATTGATGAAGCATCAATGACTAATTGATTAAGCAAATCTTGTTTTTCAGAAATAGAATTGATTGCTGCTAATTTTGTTGAATGAAATTTTTCAACTAAATTAATAAACCATGGAGAAGTCTGTAAGTCTATTTCATAAGGTGCTGGTCTTTTTAATCCAATAACGTTTTTAACACCTCTTGCTAACCAATCTTCATGTTTAATTATTGAGACAACAATTTCTGCAATTAATAAAGTAGCAATTGCAAGATAATCTGCTCTTAATCCAAGTGCCACCTTTCCAACAATAAAAGCTAATCCCGCAGCAAAAAACCCTCCAACTATCCAAGAAAACAATACTGGCATTCCAAGTCCACCTAGAAAACCAAATTTAGCAGGTTCAACAGCTTCTATTTGTTCTATTGCAGGGCCTGATATTAATTTAATTAATATCAAACCAATGAAAATTATTGCTGCAATTAAATAATTTCTTTTTTTAGATTTTTGAATTTTTTTTAAAATGTATCTTATTGAAAATATCATCCCAACTATTATTGCAAGAGAAGCCATCATATTTACTCCACCAACACGCCAAGCCTCAGGAACAGGCGCAACTGAAACAAGTACAACTGCTAAACCTCCTAATGCTGTATAACCCATAATTCCAAAATTAATTAAGCCAGCATAGCCCCACTGAATATTTGCACCCATAGTCATAACTGCAGATATCATACAGTAATTAAAAATTGATAAAGCTATTGACCAAGATTGAAATACACCAACTAAAATTATAAGTAATAGCATAATCGAGTAAGCAGCAATGACGTTTGAATATTGCTTCATATTTTCTTTCCTTCAAAAATTCCTGATGGTCTAAACAATAATACAACGACTAGAATAGAAAATGAAATTGCGAATTTATAATCAGTTGATAGCAATTGCATTAATGAATTCGGTTCAAGGGTTTCGGGTAATAAATAAATAAAAAATCTTTTATAAGCGTAGGTTAAAAATATTTCTGCAAAGGCAATTACATACCCTCCAAAAAAAGCTCCATAGGGGTTCCCTATTCCTCCAACAATTGCGGCTGCAAATATTGGTAGCATGTTATTAAAATACACAAATGGCCTGTAACTTTTATCTAAGCCATATAAAATTCCTCCAATAGTTGCTAATATTCCCGCTATTATCCAAGTAATCATAACCACTCTTTTTGGATCAATTCCTGAAAGTAATGCTAAATCTTCATTGTCGGAATAAGCTCGCATACTTGTTCCAGTCTTTGTTTTATTTAAAAACCAAAACATGATTGAGACAACAACGATAGTAACAACCAATGTTATAGCTTGAGTAGATTTGATTGTCAGACCTTCATTAAGTCCTGTCATTTCCTTAAATTCTGTAGCTTTCAATATAAATTTTTCTCCATCAAGGAATCTTCTGTCAGTTGGTCCTATGATTATTCTTATTATTGCTTGAGTCACAAACATTACACCTAAACTAACCATAGCAAGTTGCACTGGTGGGCTTTTTTTTATTCTATAATAACTAAAAACTGTTTTATCTATAAGTAACATATAAAAAATCATCATTGCTACAGCAAAAGGAATTGTTAAAAGTGCAGTGGGCAAAAACCCGAAGCTTATACCTTTGGATTGAAAATAATAAGTCAATAGAACAGCAAACATTGTTCCAAAAGACATCATGTCTCCAGTTGCAAAGTTTGCAAATCTTAAAATTCCATAAATCAATGTTACAAAAATCGCTCCTAGTGCCAATTGAGAACCATAAGTAAGAGCTGGTATTACAGTATAATTTAATAAAACAATTAGTGCGTTTACAAAATCCATTTATGCTCCTAAAAATGACCTTCTAACCTCAGGATCATTTAATAATTCTTTACCAGATCCTTGAAATTTATTTTCTCCAGTTACCAAAACATACCCACGGTCAGAAATACTCAGTGCTTGCTTAGCATTTTGCTCAACCATAATTATTGCAACGTCAGTTTTTTTGACTTTCACTATATGTTCAAAAAGCTCATCCATTACTATTGGTGAAACTCCAGCTGTTGGCTCGTCTAACATTAAAACAGATGGTCTTATCATCAAAGCTCTTCCCAGTGCAACTTGCTGCCTTTGGCCTCCAGACAACTGTCCAACTACTTGATCTTTTTTATCTCTTAAAATTGGGAATAAATCATATATTTCTTCAATTACTTTTAAAACATCGTCTTCTCTTAAAAATGCTCCAACTTCTAAATTTTCTCTGACGGTTAATTCTGTAAATACATTTCTTGTTTGAGGAACAAATGAAATTCCTTTTTTGACTCTTTCTTGAGGAGATAATTTTGAAATATCTTCCCCTTCAATTAAGACATTGCCAGATTTAAGATTAAGCAATCCAAGCATAGCTTTCATCGCAGTTGATTTCCCTGCTCCATTAGGTCCTAAGATTGCTACAATTTCACCTTTGTTAACATTAATAGTACAAGAACTGATTATATCTGGGCCATCTCCGTATCCACCAGTCATTTTATTTCCTTCAAAAAATGCCATTAGTTATTTTCCTCCTCTTGAGTTTTTCCTCTTCCCAAATAACTTTCTATAACTTTTTCGTTTTTTTTTACCTGATCTGACGTTCCTTCAAATAGCACTGAACCTTCTGCCATAACAATTACTGGATCACACATTCTACTAATAAAATCCATATCATGCTCTATCATACAAAAAGTATAATTTTTTTCTTTATTTAACCTCAAAATAGCTGTTCCTAATTCTTTTAATAGAGTTCTATTGACACCAGCTCCAACTTCATCAAGTAATACAAGTTTAGAGTCAACCATCATAGTTCTACCAAGTTCTAATAATTTTTTCTGACCTCCTGATAAATTACCTGCTCTCTCATTAGCCAAATGTTTCAAATTTAAAAACTCAATTACTTCATATGCCTTTGCTCTAATTTCTTCTTCTTCTTTTTTTATTAAGTTTGGTTTTAATAAAGCGTTTAATAAAATTTCTCCAGATTGATTTCCCGGAACCATCATTAAATTTTCAAGAACTGTTAAATTAGAAAATTCATGAGCTATTTGAAAAGTTCTTAATAAACCCTTTGAAAATAGTTCATAAGAAGGTACATCTGTAATATTTTCATTATTAAACAAAACCTGACCTTCAGAACATTTTAAGTTTCCTGCAATGAGATTAAATAAAGTAGTTTTTCCAGATCCATTGGGACCTATTATACCAGTTATAGATCCTCTCTTTATTTTTAATGAACAATTATCAACAGCTGCCAAGCCTCCAAAAAATTTTGAAAGATTATCTATTTGCAGAATATTAGAATCTGACTGCATAGAAAATTATACTTTGTTTAATCTTTTAAGAATACTATTTAATGTTTTTTCAATAGATCTATAGAATCCTGCTTTTCTCAGTTCTTTAACTCCTTGTTCATTAAGTCCTTTTGGAGTTTGAGATTCTTTTACTAAAAACTTTAAATCTTTGTTAGAATTTACTACTGCATCTTCTGATAAAGCCACAAAAAGTGAAGTTATATATTTTTGTGCTTTATCTCTTTTCACTCCACGTTTAACTAACCAATTAGACATTGTGCTTAACAATTCATAAAATGGCGCCATCATTCCTGAAGTAGACCAAAAATTTTTTGATAGCTTTTCATTATTAATTTCAACTGTTGTTCCAATTTTATCAAAAAAGTTTTTTACCTTTCTATTTGGTGGAAATATTGGAACTGGACCTTTTTTTAATGAAATAGGTGGCAGTGGAATTGCTCTAATAATTTTTGCTTTAACCTTGATCGCTTTTTTTAGCTGTGGCAAAGTCATTGTAGATATAAAGCTTATTATTGTATGGTTTGATTTAAATTTTAAATTCTTAATTATTTTTTGCCCTACAGAAGGAGTAATTGCCAAAAAAATCCAATTACAAGAATTAAGTATCTCTTGATTATCTTTTGCTATTGAAATTTTTTTAAATTTTTTTTTTAATTTTTGAGAAACAGATTTACTTCTTTGAGATAAAATTATCTTATTAAATGATAAATTTGATCTACAAATTCCTGTGACTACAGATGATGTTATCTTGCCCGAACCTATAAAACCCAGTTTCATAAATGTATTTTCTACACTTAATTATTGAAAAAGGAACCTCTAATTCTAAGTAATTCTCTACTTAAATTTTTGTTTTCTTTAAATGGTTTTCTTCCATGCAGCCAAAAGTAATTGTTTGCAACTATTGCACTACCCACTGGTAGAGAGAAGGTAATCTTATTATTGCTTTCCTCTAAAGCATCCGATAATTTTTGTAAAAACAATCCTTGATCCATATTTTTGGGCTCTGGAAACTGATCAATATAAGAAATTTGTGGATTTCCGTTTTGATCTTCTGTAAATATCGGATGCTCTACTTTATATTCAATATTTTTACTTTTAGGGGATCCCCAAATAAAATTCTGTTTTCCAATTTCATCATTAAAGAGATCATTTAAATGTTCCCAATCATCTAAGTGGAGCAAATAAGTTTCTCCCCCGTGAACATTTTCTTCTTCTAGTTTAGACATAAGTAACCAGTCAGTTTTTTCTTTAACATAAGTTCCATCTGTATGAAGATCCATATTTACATATGCCTTTCTTAAATATGAGTCACTACTATCTTCATGTTTGACATGAAATCTTGCGTAATATTTGCCAGCCATTGCATCATGATTAGGATTGCCTATTAAATGTGTAATTGCGGTTGATAATTTTACTAAAAAATTATCATCTATTTTAGAAGATAAATTTTTTGGGCCAATAATAAAACATCCCGTTTCCCTATTTCTTAAAATTGAACTTAATAATTTTTCAAGTTTGCCTATAGCAATATCATTTAAACTTTTGGCAATTGTAAACCTAGTAAAGGGTTTATATTCTAAAGCAGTAATATTAAATTTTTTAAATGGAAAAATTAGCCTATCTATAATTTGATCTTCTATTTTAATATCTATAATTCTTTTTGATTTTTCATGCAAAGATATCTCAAAGCCTTCTATATTCTCTAAGCTTTCAAGCATTAATATTATTTATTGCAAACTCCAATAGACTCTGGACCACAAGTCTCTCCATTAGTCCATGTTGCTCCAATGAGATTAGCTCCATCAAAATTTGCGTTAGTCATATTTGAATTAGTAAAATTTGCTTCCATCAAATTTGCATTTTGAAAATTTGCTTCAATTAATGTAGATCCCATAAAATCTACTCTTGTAAGATTTGCGCCAGTAAAGTTTGTTTTTTCAAAGTTAGCTCCAACTAATATCGACTCGTATAAGTTAGCTCTTACAAAAGTTGATTCTGGAAAAGTTCCAAAAGATAAATTTGAATTCATCATTATGCTTTTGTCAAAATTTACCTGGATAAAACTTGCAAATGATAAGTTTGAATTTGGAAGATAACTTCCTTGTAAATCTTGACCATCAGAAAATCTACAATTTGTATATTCAACTCCATCTTTTAATGGATCCTCGCATCCAGCACCTGCCACATTAGGCAGTATTAGAAAGAATAAAATTATAAATAATTTTTTCATACTAAGTAGCTATTTATCAAAGCCAATATGATAGCAGAGAAAATGGTTGGATAAACTAAGTTTTTTTTTGTTAAGTAAAAAACTAATATTGAGCTGATTATAGCGATAAATCTAACAAAATAATCAACTTCAGACAACGCTCCAGAAGGGAAAATTACTATCCTTGC
>CACACV010000005.1 GCA_902531025.1 uncultured Pelagibacteraceae bacterium
TTCTAGCATTTCTAATTCGTATTTATCTTTAAGAACTCTTATATTTTCGTTTGTTTCAAAAATTTTTTTATTAAGTTGTTTTGTTGAGTTTTTGGTAATTGTTGTTGTAAAAATTAAAAAAATAACAGGGATTAAAAAAAATATTTTTTTCATTTATCAAATTTCAATTTTTCAATATCTGTAAACTTTTTAAATTTTCCAATAAATTCTTCAAAATTACTTTTATGACTTGTTTTAATAGCAAATCTTAATTTGGCTGATCTAGACGGGGGGTTTAATTTTAGTTCTGCGTTACTTGGGGTTATGGGTTTTTTATTCTTTAAACTTAAACATTTAATATTATTTATCTTATTAGGCAGATATCTTGAAGAATTTTTAATTTCTGAATAATTTTTAAAAAAAAACTTAACTATTTTATCTTCAATAGAATGGAATGTAACAACTACAATAATTCCTCCTACTGGAAGCAAATTAAATGCATTTATTAATCCATAAATTAATTCACTTATTTCTTTATTCACATAAATTCTAAGAGCCTGGAAAACCTTTGTGGAGTTATTTAATTTATAATTTTTAAATTTTTTAACACCATCGACTATTTTAGCTAAATCTTCAGTATTAATTTTTTTTGTTTCTCTAATCTCTACAATTTTTCTTGCAATTCTCTTTGAGAATTTCTCTTCTCCAAAATATTTGAAAATCTTAATTAAATTTTCTTCGCTCATATTTGAAATTACTTCATGGCATGAAAAATTATTTATACCCATCATCATGTTAAGTTTTCCTCTACTTTTAAATGAAAATCCTCTATTCAAGTCTTTAATTTGATTATTTGAATATCCTAAATCAAATATTATTCCTTTAAGATCTTTTGACTCAAGTTTAATGCTACTAATTTCTGAAAACTTAATATTATAAAAATTAAATCTATTATTATACTTTTGTTGAATTTCTTTGGCGTATAAAACTACGCTCTTATCTCTATCTATAGCAATTACTTTATTATTTTTTTTTTCTAATATCTTTTTTGAATATCCGCCTTGACCAAAAGTACAGTCTAAAAAAGTGCCACCATAAAGAGGGGAAATAATGCTAATTAATTCTTTTAGCAAAACTGGAAAATGTTTGTTTTCCAGTTTTATGGTGGCACTCATTTATTTTTTCAAAGAACATTAATTTTTTTGTCTTCTCAAAAATGCAGGAATTTCAAGATCA
This sequence comes from uncultured Pelagibacteraceae bacterium, assembly GCA_902531025.1. GTDB lineage: Bacteria > Pseudomonadota > Alphaproteobacteria > Pelagibacterales > Pelagibacteraceae > Pelagibacter. The sequence goes on from CACACV010000005.1 coordinate 1,216, forward strand.
TCTTCTTCATCATTATTTTTTTCACTTAATTCTGGCAATGAAGATTTACTTTCATTTTGATCAGAATTATCTGAACTGAACAATTCAGGTGTATCTTCTTCGTCAATATGAAAGTTTTCTAAACCATTTGATACAGATTTATCAGTTTCATTTTCTATTTTATCTTCTATTGGATTAATTTTTGTTTCAACATTTTCTGCCTGATTATCAATTTCTTCAATTGGAGTTGATAAATTTGACATTTCAGACTCATTTATTTCTGAAGTTTCCAGACTTTCAGACTTAATTTCTTCATCTAATTTTAAAGCATTTGCTCCATCCGTAATTATAGAATTATTTGGATTAGAAAAGGTAAAAGATTGTGAAGATCCAGTATTGGCAAAATCAGAATATCCAGGATTTCTGTTTTGTATTCTATGAACCATATTGATTACTGATTTTGGCTCAGGTTGTTGTCCATCAAGAGCTGTAGCAACTATTGATACTCTCATTGTTCCATCTAAGTTTTCATCAGTAATTGCCCCAATTATTAGTTCTGCATCAGGGTCAACTTCAGACCTAACTTTATTAACTGCTTCATCAACTTCAAAAAGTTTTAGATCTTTTCCACCAGTAATATTTACTAGTAAACCTTTTGCTCCTTTTAGAGTATAATCATCTATCAAAGGATTATTAATTGCCATTTCAGCAGCCTTAGTAGCTCTTCCTTCTCCTTCGGCTTGTCCAGTTCCCATCATAGCTTTACCCATTGAACTCATAACAGTTTCAACATCAGCAAAATCAAGATTGATTAGTCCCGGTCTAACCATTAAATCAGTTATACTTTTAACTCCATGTAATAATACATCATTAGATAATTCAAATGACTCTTCGAAAGTCGTTTGTTCACTTGCAATCTTAAATAGATTTTGATTTGGAACAACAATAATTGTATCAACATGTTTTCTTAATTCTTCTAAACCTTGTTGAGCTTTTCTCATTCTAGATGGGCCTTCATATAAGAATGGTAAAGTGACTACTCCTACGGTTAAAATATTTAATTCTTTAGCAGCTCTGGCAATAACATGGGCCGCTCCTGTTCCAGTTCCTCCACCCATACCTGCAGTAATAAATACCATGTTTGAACCTTGTAAAACATTTACAATATCATTTAATGATTCATCAGCAGATGCTTGTCCTATATCCAACTTTGCGCCAGCACCTAACCCTTTGGTAAGATTAATGCCCATTTGAATTTTTGCCTGAGCTTTGCTTAATCTTAAATCTTGTGCATCAGTATTTACAGCAATAAATTCGACACCTTGTAAACCTGCATCGATCATACCATTTATTGCATTTCCTCCTGCTCCTCCAACTCCAAGAACTAGAATTCTTGGTTTTAACTCTTTTATATCTGGTGCTTTAAAGTTAATCGTCATATATCCCCCTTTTAGTTATTAAATTGTTTTTCCCATTTAAGACTTGATCTGTGAATATTAGATTTTTTTCTTGCAGTTGCCCTAAATTTTTCAAAAGCTGCTGGTTCCCAAATTTGGAAAGTTTTTTCCTTGTCCAACAAAAAGAATTCTATTTTTGATTTTTGCGTGTTTTAACAATTTTGAAGTAAGTAACATTCTACCTTCGCTATCAAATTGTAAATTTATACTTTCCGATAAGATTGAAGTTGCAAAATAATCTTTTTTTTCCTCAAAAGGATTTAATGAGTCAATTGCATTTGAAATTTTTTCTATTCTATCTTGGGACCAAGATTCAATGCATTGATTGTTGAAAGAAGGATAGCAAATAACACCGTTATAACCAAGATTAGATAAATAAGATCTAAAAGAAGCCGGCACAGAAACCCTTCCCTTTTTGTCCAGTTTGTTTTCGTAAGTAGATAAAAACATATAACATATTTATAACCCTAATTTGGGTTTATATGGGATATTATGGGTTTTCTTAGTATGCGTCAATACTTAATTATCAAAAAAAATTTAATATTGTAATAGAACAAATGTGAAACTGATTGATAAAAAATTTGATTATTTTGATGAAGCCAGACAAACTATAAGCCGGGTTCTGTCATTTAAACTTATCATTTCTCTAGGCCTTAAATCACTTTAAGGCTCAAGCAACTAACCCTGATGACTAGCCAAAGACAGCTTTTAGTTATTGCTAACAATGTCATCTCTACTCAGTCTTGCTCCCAGTGGGGTTTTCCATGCGCTAGCTGTTACCAACGTAGCCGGTGTGCTCTTACCACACCTTTTCACCCTTGCCTTGATAAGGCGGTTTATTTTCTGTGGCACTATCCCTAGGGTTTCCCCCGCCAGCAATTAACTGGCACTGTGTCTTTGTAGAGCCCGGACTTTCCTCTTTAACAAGTTAAAGCGATAAGTCGTTCATCTGGCACATGCAAACTAATACTTTTTCCTAAATTTTCAATATCTATTATTTGCTTGAAATAAGGGATTTTGCTATTTCAAAACACTCTCTATCAATTTTTCCATTAACCAGTTCAGGTCTAAATCTTCTTTGAAAACTATTAATAATATTCTTCAATTCACTTTTTTTCGATGTATTAACAAAGTATCCAATTTTTTTAAGTTTTTCAAAAAATATTTTTCTTTCAATATTAAAATACTTGCCTCTTAACTTGATGCATTTATTAGAGTCAATTTTATGCCATGTTCCAATTTTTTTATTTGCGAGAAATTTCCAAGGAAATTTTTCTCCTGGATCTTTTTTTCTTAAAGGCGCTATATCCGAATGCCCTAATATATTTTGTTTTTTAATAGAATATTTTTTTATTAATAATTTCGAAATATTAATTAAACATTTTAATTGTTTTTTTTTATAATCCTCATAACCATTTTCATGTCCAGGATTTGAAATTTCTATTCCTATAGACGTTCTATTTAGTAGTTTTTCGTTTTTCCATTTAGACTTTCCTGCATGCCAAGCAATATATAAATCTGGCACCATTTGAATTAAATTTCCTTTTCTATCAATATAATAATGACAACTAACTTTTGAGTTGAAACTGGTTAATCTTCTTATCGCCAACTTATCATTTTTCATTCCTGTATAATGATAGATTATATATTTAATGTTTTTTTTGATCCTTTTTTGCACATTAAAATTTGGAGAGTAATTTGTTGACATTTTTTCGACGTTTTTTGGCATAATTTTAAACAATTTAAAGTGTATATTATATTAAGATATAATATAAATCTCTTATGAAAAAATTATTTTCAATTGCAATCTTAATACTTTTTAGTCAGTTTCAGTTGCTGAATGTATTAGCGGGGTCTGATGGGGAAGTAGAAATTTCTTCAAAAAAAAATAATAATCAAGAAGTAAAAGATTGTTTTGAAAGTATCAATAGGGGTGTATTTGCATTCAATCAAGGATTGGATAATGTAATTTTTAAACCCTTAGCAAAAGGATACAGAAAACTTCCCCAGCCAATAAGATCTGGAACAAGTAATGTTATTGGTAACTTAGGAAATGTTGTTACAATTCCAAATAATATTTTGCAAGGTCAAGTGAAAGATGCTGGTATGAATTCATTGAGACTAATAATTAATTCTACTTTGGGTATTGCTGGGATTTTTGATGTCGCATCTTACTATGGTATTGAAAAAAGAGATAAAGAAGACTATGGCCAAACTCTCGGAGCATGGGGAGTAACGGAAGGATGTTATTTTATATTACCGGTTCTTGGACCTACTACAGTTAGAGACTCTGTTGGTTCTTTGGTAAATATTATGGGTGGTGATGCTTGGTATAATGTGACAGTTGCAAATGATACGCAATATTTTAATGAAGCAGATTATTATTTATCTAGAGTGCTATCTGGAGTAGATTTCAGAGCAAAAAATTTAGAATCTTTCGACAGTCTTGAAAAAACATCAATAGATTTATACGCTTCTATAAGAAGCTTATATTTACAAGATAGACAGAGGAAAATTCAAAACATTGACCAGGCTACTGAAACAATGAATGATGATGATTGGGATGAAATAGACTAATTATAATTTAATAAAATGAGATTTTTTAAAATATCATTAGTTATTTTTTTTTCATTATCTTTTAATAATATAAGTATTGCAAAAGATCCTGAGGAACTGATTAAAAGTATAGTTAATGAAGCCGCATCAGTACTTAATAGCTCTGATCCAGTAGAATCAAAAATTATTAAGCTTAATAATATAGCAGAAAAAAGCGTGGATATCGATGGGATTGGAATGTATGCGTTAGGAAAGCACAAAAAAACAATTTCAGATGATCAAAAAACTAAATATAAAAAACTATTTAAGAGTTATTTTTTAAAAAGCTTTTCTAGTAGATTGGTAGACTATACAGACCCAAAGATTAATGTAGTTTCTCAGAAAATAATTAATAAAAAATATACTATTGTAAACAGTGTGCTAGAAGCAACTTCAAAAAGGCCTGAAGTAAAAATTGACTGGAGAATTTATACTAAAAATCCAGATAAACCATTAATTAGAGATTTAATTGTTGAAGGTTTAAGCTTAGCAAGAACTCAGAAAGAAGAGTTTAATTCTATTATTCAAAATAATAACGGAGATGTTAATGCTTTATTTAAAAATCTAGAAGAATTTTTGATTAAATAATTATCAATTAATAATATAAATTTCCTATAAAAATGAAAAAAATAAACATTCCATCAAAATTATCTTTCATTATTTCATCAATTACCTCAATAATATTTGTCACATATTTTATCTATAAAGGTTTTATGGTTTATTTTGTTCAAAAAACTATGGATGATACTTTTATAGGTGGTAGCTCTTCAGATATTATGGTCACGCTATGGTTTGCAATCTCAGGTGTAATGGGGCTTTCTATGTTTTTATTTTTTCAATTTACCAAAATTAAAGATCTAAATAGCCAAAGAACTATTCAAAGAGGTATATTTATTGGTTGGACATCAATTGCAATAGCAATGATTATTTTTATACCTTCATATATTTACTTTATTATATTAACCGTTATTGCTTCAATTGTAAGTCTTCTATCATCAATTTCACTTAAGTATAAAATTGCTGAGGAATTAAAAAATAAAAAAGAAACTTTATCTGAAAAAGAGATATACCTTCTTCAAAAGTTAGCTGGAGTAAAAAATCCTAAAAAGTAATTTCTTTTAATTAGAAAGTTCTCTCCAGTTACTTTTGTTTGATGAAGCTTCGCCTTTTATTGCATATGTTTGAAAGAGCGTATCTTCATCTTCACTTGGACCTGCAACGTTTGCAAATAACTGGTCTCCAAATACAACTATTTCTGATAGTATTCCTTGTCTTATATAAGAACATTTTTTTCCATAATCAGCTCCGTCTTCTTTATCTAGTTGATTGGATGTGTTATTACCACATTCATCCTCAGCTGAACAAATATATGCGTCACCAACATTACATTTGTTTGCTCCTTCTGGAGGTTGATATACTGGATAGTACACTTGACCTTTGAAAAGTTTAGGGGCTCCAGACATTTTTCTAAATTTCATATCATCAGCAGTGTCCAAATGAATTGCCCAGCCTGCATCAGCATTGGTAGGACAATTTCCTACTGTTTCTCCTGTTTTATCCAAACATGAGTTTAATATTCTATTAGCATTATTTGCGCCTTTGTGAGCTTTTCTTAAAAAACTACCATCAGATTCTCTTGGCACAATAACACCATTTAAATGTTTAAAAAATGGAAAGTCTGGATCTTTAACTCCATACAAAATATTATCCATACCCGTTTGGACACCACCAAGATTTGAAAAGTTACCAGTTCCTCCAAACAACCAAAAATGATTTGTGTCTTGGCCTATTCCTGCATCCATGCCAAAGTAACTATACCTACTATTTCTTGTGTTGGCTTCTAAATTAAATAACGTTGTTTGATCAAAAAGTTCTGCACCATTTTTTGTTGAGGATGATAAATTAATTTTAGTAATTTTTCCTTCTAAATCGTTAAAGTAAACCATAGCCCCTCTCCAAGGTATCCCTGGAGCTGTATCAGGAGTAATAACTATCGCTGGTGCTGGTAAAGCATTTGCAATGTTGCTTCCATGTGGCGTTGGTTCTACAGAACCGTCTGCAAGAGTTACCCCGTCTGGTGTTGTATCAACAATTGTTATTGGTCCACCATTTGTTTCGGCACCATATATTTCTCCATTATTTTCTAGGTCAACTAAGAATACAACAGAACCAGCGCATACATCTGTGGATCCCATGCCGCCACCCATAACAGCAACATATCTATCTTCGGATAAATTGCTTCTTAAATTCACGTCTTCGGATGGTATTCTAAAAATTTTTGGAGCTGACCAAGTTTCTCCTAATTGACTATAATTGTATTTTGGATCAATTCCCGATGCTGCAGAACAAGAAGTTCTTATTGTAAATTTAGAAGTTTGATTTGAGTCTCTTAAAGAGCTACCACTTTCATTAACATATTTTGTTTCGGGAAATGTCACAACTAATTTTCCACTCTCTATTTTGGCAGTCCAGCCTTTTATTTCATCACGATTTCCTGTTGCATAATTTAATTCATGAATTACTAAAGTATTTTCAGCTATATTTGTTCCATCAATTGTAGGTACACCTGGATTATTAAATGTAAATGTCGTGCCCTTGTAACAAGCATTTGTTCCATTTATATGAAATTTACCAGAAGCTGCATCGGCATTAGTTTGGCAAGTGGCTATTGGATCTCGATTTGTGTAATCATCGCCATCGGCATCTAAAAGCAAGTCATCATCTTCTGCTTTTTTTTCTTTTCTTCTTGCTTGTTTTGCTTCTAAAGATTGTGAAGAACTAATCGTAGAAGATGAATAAGGATACGTTCTTACAATGCCTTCATGATTATAATGCAACACTCTGTTATTTACTGAATCGTTATAAATAGAAAACATATGCATAGGACCTTGATTATTTTTAATAACTGTATTAGTTACATCTAAAACTGAAAAACCTGCCCCACCTCTACCATAAGGAATAAATAATATAGAATGCCAATTTTTAGTTGTTTCCCATTCTCCGTCTAATCCCAATCCTTTTATAAATACATCGTGAACAACGGGGGATCCATCTACACCAAACATTGCATTGGTTCCGCCAGCACTACCTTTTACTTTTCCATTTAAATTTTTATTTATTACTTTGGGAAGCAATCCAATCATAGGTGGAGGAATAAATCCCCATTCTTCTTGACCTGTTTCAGCGTTAATAGCATGCAACATTCCACTATTTGAACCCGCATAAAGAACACTTTTTCTATCAACATAACTTTGTTTATAATTTTGATAATCGTTTATTGCTCTCCAATATGCTTCTTCATTCGTGTCAGTAAAATTAATATTGCCATCTGGGCCTCCAATTTCTATTAATTGGGAGTGGTATATATCTCCTAATACGTGCGATCTTGTTTTGTCAATTTTACTACAATCGCCACGGTAATTGAAAAAATCATCGCCTCTCATGAATAAAATTAAACCTGCAACTTCATCTTGTTCTCCACAAGTTGAGGATGAAATATAATAATCAGAAATTGTATAATCTAAGCTTTCTAAAGCAATTTCAATATCTGTTTGATAATTTGTGTGGAAATTATTCCAAGCATACTCACCTCCAATATAGTCTACACCATCTATTGCACTCCAAATATTTCTATTTGCTCCTGCCCCTCCGCCTGCTTGTTCTTGAACTTCAGCTGATGCATCCCAATTACCTGGTGTTGACATATCGTGATCAACTGAACCATCAGAATTAAGTGTTTTTCTCAATATTGTTCCTTGCCATTCTCCATATTGCTCATAAGCAAATTGTGCCTGATAAAGTGAACCACCTTCTTGAATTGTTGCAGTAATTGATGGTGCTGTAAAAGCTAATTTTTCTGCAAGAATTTGTCTAATTTTATCTTCTAGATCAGATTTAAGAGTTGCTGCATCTGGTGGAAATAATGCTGCCTGACAGTCAGCATTTCCTGCTTTATCGCAACTTCCAGTAACTGCCATATTCCTAAAATTTGTTTGTCCCCTATTGCTAATTCCGCCCCCATAACCAATGAACAAAGTTATGACTCCATTTTCTCTTAAATTTTTAATTAGTGGTTCAGCATCGTTATGGTGGCTCCATTCGCCATCACCAATTACAATTACATAATTAAGTTGACAAGGAGAATTTGGATCCATTACATTAGTAATATCTTTTTCATCAATAAAATATTTTTTCGCAATCTGAGCAAAAGCTCTTGCATCAGTACCCCACTCCATAGTTATATCGTCTATTTTATCTTTTACTTGAGCATATCCTTCTGCGCTTATACCAACCAATAAACAAGAGTTATTGCTGCACTCAGAAGATTGTCCGTCTGGATGAACTCCTGACCAGGTACCATAATAGGTACATTGAGTTCCACTATTTCGATGGCAGTCTCTTCCTCCATAAGGCTCAGTCCATTTACTTGTTCCAGCATGACCAGCATTCCAATGTCCAAATCCAAAATGTGCCCCGGATGTTAAAGATGTATCACTTAATACAGCTTTGATTGCAAGTTTAGCTCCATCCCATCTACTAGAAGGCTCTGATCCCATTTCTTGAAGCCAGGCGGTATCTTTGTTTGCTGTAGTAAACAAGTCTTCATTTATTTCATTTATTCTTCCAGTTTGATCACCGATAAGAATTCTATTTGTGGTCACATGAAGACCATGAGGATTTTTTAAATATATATTACTTGCAGGTAGACTTCCTGAGGCTGCTCCTTTGTTGGAGGCAGTACCATATGCTCCTGCAGTTCCAAGATGAGTACAAGTGTCATCATCTGATGTGTATGAAGAACCATGGGTAATTTCAAATTTTTGGAAAAGGTCAGAATCGCTATTTGTAATTACCATATCGTTTCCACTACCAGATTTGTCAGGCGATACCTCTACATTTCTAACAGGACTAAGTGAGTTTTGGTTTTTGATACAACGGTTTTTTACATTTTTTACAAAATTAGCACTGTCTACTGTGTATAGAGTTTTGCCATTTTTTGTGATTTCTTCCAAGGTAAACCAAAATAAAGTTCCTTTAAATGGAAAATACCATCTAGTAAGGTCGCTATTAAGTGAATTATACCAAACGTTCGCCAATTTTTTTGGACCTTTTCCTGTTATAGTTTTTCTATAAAATTCTCTGTTAGTAAGATTCAAAGATACGGCTTCGTAGTTATTACCTTTTTTTACTGTAGTTAATAGATGTGTTTCTCCATTTAATTCTACAATATCAAAATCTCTCATTCCTCCATCCGCATTAAAGTCAATATAATACTTGCAAGTCCCGTCGTCTGGATCAAAACCAATTAATTTATCATTCTTGTCAGTAGATCTAACAAATAAAACTTCAGACATAGTAGTACCGTTACTGTAAGTTACATTTTGCCCCATTTGTAATGCAGCTGGACGATAAATTGTTGTGTTGTGATCATCACCAAAACTAAAAGTATCATTCTCGAATGTTACAGCGCACTCCTCAGTCATGTTTGCCGCTGAACCTGTCCAACTGCCTAGATCGTTATTAAATGTGTTATCTGTTTCTCCAGCTGAAGTAAATCTTATCACTCCACCCCAATCATCATGTTGAGTGGCATAAATATTTCCACTATCATCGTAATTCAAACCGTGAATCTTACCTAAGACAGTTGCTCCTGGAAGAGCCGATCTCATACTTACTGAACTATCTAATAAAATTAATATATTTGCAGGAACATCTCCTTCTCCAGATCCTGGGGGGTAGTGGTTTTGAATAACTTTTTTGATTTAATAAAGTTATTAATAAAATTAATATAATTTTTTTAAAATTTATTTTCATTTGATCTAATTTATCTCTGTTATTTCATCGTCATAAGTCAATTCATAATTTGCTTCGTTGGTAATAAGAGCAGACTCTACTGTGTATGTATTTTTTTTTGATTTAGAATACAAAATAATATTTTGTAGAGTTTCTACTTCTTTAGTTCCTTCCCATCCTCTTTCAGTAACTTCGCTATCGATGCCACCTAAATTGTTAATTATAAAAGTATACACTTGATTGTCTTTCTCGCTTGGCTCTGCTTCGTTTTCTATATATGAATTAATTTCTATCCCAGTAAATATTTTATTGCTTATAAATATGTAAGAAAAAGTATTTTTTAAGTTTGAGTTTGGACAATGAATATCATTGTTTACTGTAAGCCTGAGCACATCGTTTTCATAATCATCTAAATCTGTACTAATTTCTCCAATAATTTTTTCTACATTAGAAAATTCTGAGCCAGGAGCAACATTAAACAGCTCGCATGCTATTAATTTATTATAAAAAGAAAAGCCTATAATTAATATTAAAAGAAATTTAAAAAAATTGTTCATTTTAACTAACTATAATTACTGTTTCTAATGGGATTATAATATCATTGTCTCCATCTTTAAAAGGTTGTTCATCACTTGAATCTCCTGAACCACCTTTCATGATGCCACATCCATAAATTTTGTAAACGTGGCCTTGTGTTTGAGCATTAGTTGATGTTTTCTTTAAACTTGATCCTGCAGCTTTAAACTCTGCTACTCCTATGTAGCTTGAAAAATACTCAAAATAAAATCTTTTTAATTGAAATATTTCAGCATCCTTTTTTTTTGTCCTATCACTTGTCCCTTCAAGATCATCTATAATATTACTTTCGTCATCTAATATTTCTTTGATCAATCCATAAAAATACTGATTTTCTATATGGACTGTCGCTAAAAAATTATCTCTGTCTATATTTCTAAAACTTTTAAAGCACTCTGAGTCTTTATTTAGAACTGGATTGCCATCATCAGCATTCTCTCTATTAAGAGGTAAGTTTGCATTCTCAGTGTTTCTAACCATTCCGCCTACTGCCATACTTCCTAAAAAAGCTAGAACGTCAGGATCAAGGCTGCCGAGTGCAGAAGTTTGTGTCCATGGTCCCATCATTTTATTAATTATTTCTTTTTCTCCTTCAATTAATGCTGTTTCTGCAACATAAAAAGCTTGTTGGTATTGGTCGCTAGTATTATTGCTTTGATGATCTCCTGAAGAAATAACTATTAAAGCTCCTCCCATCAATGACATAACTACAAGAAGAAGTAATGATAAAATTAAAGCAAAACCTTTTTCATTATTATTTTTCATAATCAATAATTAAGTTCCTATATTTCTTGTATGAACAGTTACAACAACAGAATCTCTTAAAAACTTATCTTGGTAATCTCTGCTCCTATCTCCTAGTCCTTTTACCTCTCTTGGTTTGGCTGCTCTTGCTTCAGTTCTATAAAATTCCTTATGAGATCTAAAGGTTAATCTGATATCCACCGTTCTAATTTTATATAAATTCATTACATCCATTTTGTCACCTGCTGAATTAGAGTTTAGTAACACTCTACCTTCTTGATCAAAAGGAATGAATTCCATATCAACTACGTGATCTCTGATTAGTTCAGAATAACATTCACTGCAATTACTATCCCAAGTTCCTGTATTCGAAGTTAAAGGCTGTTTCCAGCTCTCTTTAGCTTTATAGACAGCATAACGCTGGTCTGTCCCTTCAGATGTTGGTATTGCATAATAAGTAACTTTATATCTTTTGTAAGGTTGTGTTGCATCATTTTGATTAAAATCATCATAGACAATATGTATTTTATCACAACACATATCATCTGCATCCCATTTTGTAACAGGAGTAGGCATCGAACCAGCTGGCATCCTTGCATGACCTAGTTGATTTTTTATAATTATTAATGGATCATGACTATCGATAGGTGCAACATCTCCGCCTAAAAATTCTAAATATGTTTCTGTCGGATAACTTCTATCATTTATTCCTAAAAAATATGTAAATCCTGACATTCTTACGTCACGCATTAACATTTCAATAATATCTCTTCCTGAACGACTTATTTTTGCGCGGTCAGTTACTTGGGAATAGGTTTTATTTACGACAGAATAAGTTGTGTACATTGCGGCCATTATGATGCTCGTAATAATCACTCCAATCATCATTTCTATAAGAGTTAAGCCTGCAATATTTTTTAATTTATTTTTATTCATTCTTTTATTTTTTTATTTTGTAATCTGCTTGAAAATATAAATACTTTCTTTTTTTTCCATCATTTAAATTTACTTGAACTCTACCAATATACATTGTTTCATCATAATAATTTTGAATAGCGGAGCTTTCAATTTTGTAAGGACAGTCTCCCCAAGAACACACTTTAAAAACTGTTACTTTTTTAATATCTTTTTGTCCTTTGCATCTTAAATATCTATCGTCTCCTATCACTTGGTTCCATTTGTTTTCTTTATTTCTAGGGGCATCAACATTTTGGGTATCATAAATATTTGTGTTAGAAGCAGCATTGTTGGCGCCTGCTGTAGATGCTGATGAACAATTGCCGGCAGATATCCATCCTGAATTATTCAAATGATCCGAAAATTTTTTGTGAGAAGGGTCGCTGCTTACTATATTCCCTCCATCAAAAGATATATTTTCTTCTGTTGCGCTAACGCCATAAATGCTATTTCTATGTCCGATAATATCTTCAGCTATCATGCTAACTATAAAATTTGCTTTAGTTCTTTCTCCAGAAACATCAATTGATTGAACTGAATAATTGACCATTTGAAGAACGGCAATAAAACCAATGCCAACAATTGCTGTAGAAACAATTCCTTCTAAAATAGTTAATCCAAGTATATTTTTTATAAATTTATTTTCCATTTACATCGCTGTCCATTTTCCTGCTGTAGCTGCACCATTTACCATTTTTTGACCCCATCTTTCTACAGTAACTTCTCCAAATCTTGTCCAACCAATAGCAAAAATAAATTTTTTCTTTTTAGCATAAATTTCACCTTCGTCGGGATCTCCTGTGGAGGTATCTATATTACATTTTGAAGAGCTGCTTGTTCTTGTACAAATAAATATAAATTCATCTGGAACTTTGTCGTCTCCTGACCCGCTTGACAAAGGTCCATTTCCATTAAAATAGCTCCCACTTTTAGAAAAACATACTACACCAACATCATTTTCAAAAGTTGTTGCAATTTCGTCAAATACAACCTGTCTTACTTCAATTTTATCAGTAACGCCTCCAATATCATTCCAGTAATCTTCTCCCGACGTATCAGAGTCGGATACTTGACATCTTTCTCCTTTATCACTATTCCAGGCACTACTACCATCATTAATTCTTGATGAAAGATTATCAACATTCATTCCTTTTGATGTAACTATTAACTGTCCTTCATTCTCTTCAAATCTGACTTGAACATACGCATACAAACCTCTTTTTGCTTGTAAATTAATTCCTGTAATCAAATTTTTAATTTTTTCAGTTGCTAATCTTGTTTCTCTTTCTTTTCTCCATGATGAAAAATTTGGATATGCTAATGCTGAAATAATTCCAATAATTACTACAACAACTATTAGCTCTAAAAGATTAAAACCTTTAATATTCTTTTCCTTCACCTGCATCTATTTTACCTGAATTAACAAGTTCTTCTAATGATTTCTGCATGGTAATCATCCCGTCTTTAACTGCAGTTTGCATGATGCTTGGGATTTGATGAATTTTAGATTCTCTAATTAAATTTTGAATAGGAGGAGTACACTTCATCACTTCAAAAGCACCGACACGTCCTTGTCCATCTTTTGTTTTCAGAAGTCTTTGTGTTACAACCATTTTTAAAGATGTAGAAATTTGTGCGCGTATCTGAGCTTGTTGTTCAGGTGGAAATACATCTATTATTCTGTTTATAGTACTTGGTGCACCACTTGTGTGCAACGTTCCAAAAACCAAGTGTCCTGTCTCAGCAGCTGTTAAAGCGAGTGATACTGTTTCTAAATCTCTCATCTCTCCAACCAGTATAACATCTGGATCTTCCCTTAATGCAGCTTTTAAAGCTGTTGCAAAAGATTGAGTTTGTTTTCCAACTTCTCTATGAGAAATAATACTTTTCATATCTTTATGAATAAATTCTACTGGATCTTCAACTGTAATAATGTTTGATGTTCTTGTTTTATTTATCTCATTAACTATTGCGGCAAGTGTAGTTGATTTTCCAGAGCCTGTCGGTCCGGTCACTAAAACCAATCCTTTATGCATATCAATGATGTCGTAAAGAACTTGTGGCAAATCAAATTGTTCCATTTCTGGCATTACTGTTTCTACTCTTCTAAGAACAGCTGCAGGACCAGTAATTGTTTTATAAAAATTTGCTCTAAATCTTAATCCACTCAATGTTACAGACGAATCTAGTTCGTGAGTTTCTTGAAATCTTTTAGTTTCAATCTCATTACAATTGCTGGTCATTAGATCCGTTAGATCTTGTGCCTTGACCATTACTTCTTTTACTTTAACTATTTCGCCGGTTTGTCTGTACGCTAGCGGCCATCCGCTACGGATGTGAAAATCGGAAATTTTTTTGTTATTTTTTGCTAATTCTTCTAATTTTTCAAACATAAGATTTTTTGTATAATAATAATAAACTTTAATTAAAAAAGATAAAACTTAATATATTGTCCTAAATAGTCATTAATTTTAAAAGATAAACAGATAAAGATGTAGATAAAATCAAGAAATTTGCTTTCTGTTGTAAATTTTACAACTCATAGTGATACCTAGCCTAAGCATTATTCCTAGCATGGACAATAAACAGAGCGTTCCTTAATATTTTTAGAAAAATAGTCATGACATGAAAGTAAAATAGTTATGATGTAAATAAGATTAATTATAAATAATAGATTAAAAATTATACTTTTTTTAAATACATTTCATTATTTCTTTTTAGGTTTTATTATTTCCGTGTTTTTAAGGTCTAAAGCCAAGCAAGTAATATCGTCTCTTAGTTTATCAGCTCCCCAATTAAGTTCGGACGTAATTTTATCAACTATATTTTTTGGTGAAACAATATCTAAACTTTTCACTATTCTTTCAACTCCTTCTGCTCCAAGTTCCTGGCCATTTTGTAAATATCCTTCGGTAACTCCATCTGTATAAACTACAAATGTTTTTTCATTTAAATTTATAGTTTTTGACTTAACCATTGATTCTGAAAAGTATTTTATAATTCCTATGGGAGGTAATTCAGATTTAATAAACTCAAAGTTCTTATTCCTATCAAAAACCATGATGCTCTCATGACCCGCATTAATAAAAGTTACATCTTTAGTTTTAATGTTAATTTTACCAAATACAGCTGTTACAAACATTCCTTTAAACTTTGCTTCGACTATCTCATTATTTGCAAGATATACGACTTTTTCTAATGGAAATGATAAATTAGAAAGAGTTCTGAATGTAGAAGAGGCTTTAGCCATATACATTCCTGCTTTAACACCTTTTCCGGATACATCCGCTAAAGTAAAATAATACTCATCTTTCCCTACATTAATTACATCAAAATAATCACCCGATACATCTTTTGCAGGTATGTTTCTTGCATAAATAAAGTTTTCAAATTTTGAAATATCTGGAAATAAGCTTTTTTGTACATCGCCAGCTAGCTCTCTTTCCTTTAATAATTTTGCTTCTTTTTGTAAATTCTCTAATGCGATTTTGTTTTCTTCTATAAATCTAAAATACAATCCTGTTAAAAAAGTAATTGTCAGCATGAAAATAGGGTAACTAACATCAATAAGTTCAGACCTTAGAATAAAAAAACTAAAGCCAATGATAATTACTGCTATTAAACTAGTAAAAAAAATTGATAAACTGTACTTAGGTTTAATTCTTTGAGATAAAAAAAATGTAACAAAAGCTACAATAATTGAAAATAATAGTTCAAAGACATAAATATTTGGATTCCTTATTAGATAAGATTGATCTAAAATATTTTCAATCACATTAGCGTGAACCTCAACTCCAGGTATCGTAACACCTAAAGGATTTTTAACTAAATCAAATAATCCTTGCGCAGACGCTCCTATTAAAACAAATTTATTTTCAAATCTTGTCTTATCAAAATTTCCTTCAAAAACTGAGCTAGCAGAAATATATTGTTGTTTTAAAGACTCTTTATATCTTATCCAAAATATTCCATTTGGATCTGTTAATATTTTATGTGGTCGAACACTAATTCTCTTAATTCCAACTTCGTCCAATTCAACATATAAATTTTTTTGATTCTCTCCGACACGAATCATTTCAAGTCCTAATGTTGGATATATTTTTTTATTTAAACGAACAATTAGTGGAAGAGATCTTATAATTCCATCCGTTTGATCTAAAAAAGAAATAGAGCCAAGTCCCTTTGTGCTCTTTTCAAGACTTTCGAGTGATCCTATAGAATAGGGATAATTAAATGTATATTTTTTAGGATCGCCACCTTTAGATAAAAATTTAGCTTTTGCTTTACGGTCGTAACTTCCATGAGAAGAAACATTACTACCTAGAACAGCTAATACAGATTTAGATTTTTCTAATTGTTGTCTAAAATTTTCATCGTGACCTTTTATATTAACCAAATAATTATCAACATATTTATCTAATATATTATATGATTTAATTATCTCATCAGGACTCTGCTTGTCTTTTTCGCTAAAAAAAACATCAAAGCCAATGGCTTTTGGATTGGCTTCATTAACATTTTCTATTATTTTTGAAAAAACAGATCTATTCCAAGGAAATTGTCCAAACTTACTTAAACTTTTTTCATCTATATCTATTATAATTACATTAGAATCATTTTTTTTTATGGGAAATGTTTTTTGATATATATCAAAACTTAAGAAAGAAATTGATTTTATGAAATTTGGATTAAAGGATTTTAGAATTATTAATAAAATTAATATTAATAAAAAAATTAGATAGTTCTTATATTTAAATATCAAAGCTTTCACGATTGAGAATTTAGCTAGATTTAATTTAAAGTAAATAAAACTTGATTCAGTTTTAAAGTCTATTTTTTACGTCTTCTTTTATTTTTTGCTTTCTTTTTCTTTTTAGCCACTTTTTTCTTAACTACTTTTTTCTTCTTAGCTACTTTTTTCTTCTTTTTAACTACTTTTTTCTTCTTTTTAACTACTTTTTTCTTCTTAACTGCTTTTTTCTTTTTAACTGTTTTTTTCTTTTTAACTGCTTTTTTCTTTTTGCTTGAAGTTTTCTTTTTAACTGCTTTTTTCTTTTTAGATTTTGATTTTTTTGCTTTAGCTTTTTTCTTTTTAGATTTTGATTTTTTTGCTTTAGCTTTTTTCTTTTTAACTTTCTTAGTTTTGATTGCTTTCTTTTCTTTATCTTTTTTAATATTAGTTTTGATTAATGCTTTGATTTCTTCTTTGTTTAATCCTGCTGCTTTAAGATCTTTTTTTATTTGTTTTCTAATTGCTTGCTTTTCATCTTTTGTTGCTTCTGTAAGTTTTGCAACTTTTAGAGCTTTCATTTTTTTCTTAAATTTTTTCAGCTGATTTTTTGTAATTTTTTTTGCTTGTCCGGGAGCTTTACCTTTTTTCATTGTTGAAATGCTATAAGGGTTATCTAGTAAAGTTGAACCTAGAGAATTTCCAACTAGTACAGATCCAGGTCGCAACCCTAAGGTATTATTTTTTCCAGGTCCTATAAGTAATGTGCTTGTTTGTTCTTTTGATACCATTGTTTGGAATTCTGTTCCTCTAGATCCGAGTGTTCCTTCTGGCACTTCTACTGTTAAACTATCAGGATTTTTTTTGCTTATTAATCCAGATATTACTTTTAAACTTCCTTGTTTTACGCTTGCCACAATTTTTCCGTCGTTAGTAGCCGGATCATAAATAAAAGTATCCATAACAACTTCAGATTCTGATCCGATTGTAAAAGTTGATTGATCTAATAAAAGAATTTGAGTACCTGATTCAGTTCCAGAAAATATGGTTTCATTTAAATAAATTTTATCACCAGTTTTTAACTCTCTAGTATTTGTTTTAATAGTTCCCGATACAGCTCCGATAATTCCTATTAGTTGTTTTTCAACACTAACAACTTTATCTGCTACTGAAGCTGTTGATAATGCAAACATCATTCCAACTACAAGTAATAAAATTTTTCTCATTTAAATATTTATAACAATTTATTTTTTTTAATTAAAGTTTTTTACAATCTATTTTGGGTTTTTTGAACATAAAAATATAAGTAATTTAGGCTTTTTTTTAAATTATTTGTAAGTAAATCATGAAATAAATTGGTTTAATGCTTTTTTCCATAATTTTAATTAATTTAGTTTTAGTGACTTTGAAATACCTAAGGAATAAGAGTCGGTGATATAATCATAATTCAATATATTTGCTTCTGAGATAACTTTTTCATATGAAAGGTTTATAAATATACTTCTATTTGGATCTAACGTGGGAAACAGGTCGCCTAAAGTTTTTGTTAAAATTATATCAAATGTATTTGTTACATCAGACCTAATCTTACCAGAATCAACACTTGTATCTACTTTTTTATAATCATGAAAACTTAAGGAATCGCCTATCGAAATATAAGCCCATGGGAAACCAAAGTTTATTCTAAAATTAAAATCATAAGTTTCATAATCATTTCCTGCATCAACTTTAGCATCGGAGTCACTATATCCTAAACCAATTGACGTGGAAACTAACTCATTAAAAATAAAATCATGACCAACTGTAAAACCGTGATCAATAGAATTTGTTTGATCCGCTGTTGTGTCAGATGAATTATGATTTCCTTTAGAATCCGAGTAAGAGTAACCATAGCTGAAAGAATTTCTTTCACCTACGGAAAAATAACCACCAATTCCATACATAAGTGAAATGCTATCTGCATCATCTACATAATCGGTTTTACTTAACATTAAGTAAGGACTCAAGTTTTGATTTCCAGCAGATGTGTCCAAAGCCAAAGTTAATCCGTAACTTTCAAAATCATCGCTGGTTTCGAAATATTGTTCAGATTTAGAGTGAGATAGATTAATCATAAAAGATGAAGCTTCGCCTATAGATCTTGTTGCAGTAAGTCCTAGGGCTCCGCTTAAAGTTCTATCGTGTTTAGCTGTATTAAATCCTATTTTACTATCTGAGCTCATTTGTTGTCTAGATTTTGATACACTATTTACATTATCTGTATGAATAACACCTGCTGATAAATCGGCATAAAAATTCCAAAGCTTAGGTTCAGATCTTCCTTTCAATTCTTGTTCAAATTCAATTACACTTTCTAGATCTTCAGCATTTACATCTTTTCTCAATTTAATATCATCAATAATACCA
This sequence comes from uncultured Pelagibacteraceae bacterium, assembly GCA_902531025.1. GTDB lineage: Bacteria > Pseudomonadota > Alphaproteobacteria > Pelagibacterales > Pelagibacteraceae > Pelagibacter. The sequence goes on from CACACV010000005.1 coordinate 20,452, forward strand.
ATTGCTTTTTCAGGCGAGTCTGCTTGTACTAAAACTGAAAGCAAATATAATTTAATCTCAATATTATCTGGATAAAGCATATTTAATCTTTCTAATGTAGAAATTGTTTGTTTGTGATTTCCCATTTTACCTTGTTGTTGTGCATACTTAAGATTTAAATCTAAATCGTTAGGATTTTGTAAAATTTGCATATAGGTAATATTACCTTTTGCATCTTCAGCTGTGTAAGCATTTTCAGAAAATAATGCTATCAAAGCAATAATAAATAATGCAGGTATTATTCCAGCGAATTTATTTCTTTTTTTTTCAAAAAAATTTTTTTTTCTGATTTGTTTTCTCACAGGATTTACTCTTGTTTTTTCCAAATAAGATAAATTACAAATGGGACTGTGGCAGGCACAAAACCAAACCAAATCCATTCATCCCAACGAAATGTTTTATCTAAATCGTCGCTTTGCAAACCATTCCACCAGGTAAGATAGCCAATAAAAACCATCCAACCTAAACTTAATGTTGTAAAAATTTTTTCTTTAAATGAAAAATTTCCAGAAACAAGTCTGGATACAAAATCTTGTACTTTTGAAAAGAGCATTTTTCAAACTAACATTTTGTAAAATTACCTGATGAATCTAGAGACATTTTACAACCAGGTTTAATACTTTCTGCATAAACAGTGAAGGTCGCACCGCTAGATAATGCACAAAAATCATATCCAATTTTATCTCTATCTATGTAACCGGCACTACCAAATAAATCGGTGCCTATCTCCTCAGTGGTGCTTTGATCACAAGTGTCAGAATTAGAAAAATAACTTCCAAAGCTTGAAAATTCTTCATTTTGGGCTAATGAAATTTGTTGCATAATATTTTCAGCTGATTTTACTTTTGTTGACGAAACATAACCATTGTAAGAAACTAAACCTACTGCAGCCAAGATACCTAGGATTGCTACAACAACTAAAAGCTCTACTAGAGTAAACCCTAGTGAGCTTTTAATTTTTATTTTTTTTGTTTCTTTCAATATAGATAACTATTCTACTTCTACTTTATTTGTCATGACATCTTCAGTATCATCATCATCATACTGTGTTGTGACGTTTATGTAATCACTATCAGAAGCATCTACTATTATTGTTGTGTAACCTTTTCCTGAAGCCGCACAACCATCGCCAGAACTAGCTGGCACAGTCGAACCATCTGTCACTCCTACGCAAGATGGTGAGTGTGAGTTTTTAAAATCGCTCAGTGCTGTAACAGCCGCTGTTATAATTGTACTTGCATCACGACCTTCACAAGTTAAATTACCGCTCATCGCTGTATCTTCTACTCCAATATTACATTTTTGAATTTCTGCAGCTAAATATTTTGTTACTGCTCCTTGGTTTGATTTAGCAGCATTAATTTTTGCACTGTTCGTATATCCATTGTAAGCAACGACTCCTACTGCGGCTAAAATACCTATAATCGCTACAACAACTAGCAATTCTATAAGTGTAAAACCTTTATTATTTTTCATGTATTCCCCTATTATTTATTTAAAGACATTTTTATAAAAATATTTAAATAAGTAAATACTTTAAAATCTCATAAAACAATATAAATTTGTACTGGATAATAGTTAATTTCTCATATTGAGTTTGATTTTCTTGTTTTATTGAATAATAATTGTGCTATCTATCAATTAATTATTTATGACTTATAAAGTTACTGAAGAAGGAAATATTGCTACTGTCTTTCTTGATGGAGAGATAGATATGGATGTTACAGAAAAAGCGAAAGAAGTAATATTACCTTTAGTAAATTCAGGCAAGGAAGTTCATTTAAATTTAAAAGATGTAGCATACATGGACTCATCTGGCATATCTGTACTTATTGAAAGTCATCAAATGGCTCTGGAGAAAAATACAAAAGTAGTTGTAAAAGAAGTCAGCAAATCTGTGTTAAAAGTAATTATGATGGCAAAACTTGAGCAGATTTTAAATCTTGGCTAATGAACCTTTCAGAATCTAAAGATTTTCTTGTAAGCTCCGCTAGTCTTAAAGAAGTTAGAACTTTTTCAAGAGAAACCTTCGAAAAAGTTAATTTAAACCAAGAATTAAAAGATGAATTAGTTTTGGCAATCGCTGAAGCTGCTCAAAATATTGTTAAGCATGGATATAAAGGAGTTCAAGAAACTAGTGACAGAATGGAAATAAAAATTTCACTTAACGAAGATGAATTAAAAATAGGCTTTTATGATAAAGGAAAACCAGTTGTTCCTGGAAATGTTCAGCATAGAAAATTGGATGATATAAAACCAGGAGGTTTGGGAACTTTTTTTATTAAACAAATAATGGATGAGGCTGTTTTTAAAAAAGATCAACAAGGTTGGGTTAACCACCTTGTTTTAACAAAAAAAATCTAGCCTATTAAGGCTCCTACGTTAAATATTGGTGAGTACATAGCAATCATTAAGCCGCCTATCATAATGCCCATAAAAACAATCATAATAGGTTCAATTAAACTAGACATATTATCAACTGAGTTATCAAACTCTTCTTCATAATATCTAGCAACAGAATTAAACATTTCATCTAATTGTCCAGTTTGTTCTCCAACAGAAATCAACTGGCTGAAAGTTGGGGGAAAAAGTGGCTCTTTCAAAAATAATTTTGTTAATGTGTCTCCAGAGAAAACTCCTTTTTTAACATTTTCTAAAGCTTCTGATACAACAACATTACTACTAACTTCTTTCGCAATTTCTAGACTTTCTAATAAATTTACTCCAGCCGCACTTAAGTTACCCATAATTAATGAAATTCTTGCGATTAATGATTTTAAAATCATTTCTCCAAAAATTGGCATTTTTAAAACTTGCTTATGCCATCTATATTTAAACGCAGGACTTTTTGACGTTAACACCCTAAATAATATGATAAAAGTAATTATACTTATTAACATAACCATTCCGCCTGTTCCTCTTAAAAAATCACTCATGCTCATAATTACTGCAGTTGGTTTTGGTAAGGCTATACCCATTCCTTCATACATTTTTGCAAACACTGGCACAACTTTGACCAACATAAATGCACTAACTGTAATTGCCACTGTAAACATAATCATTGGATACATTAGAGCACCTTTTATTTTCTTTTTAATTTTTTCTTTCTTCTCTAATGATTCTACAATTTTTAAAAGAAATACATCAAGTTTACCGCTTGCTTCCCCAGCTTTAATTAGGTTGATATAAACATTATCAAAATATTGAGGATATTTCTCAAAACATTTTGATAACGTTACACCTCCCTCAAGGCTTTTTCTAATATCTTCAATAATGTCTTTTATTGTTGGGTTTTCTAATTGATCTCTTAACATTTCCAAAACTTGCAGTATTGGCAATCCCGCCTTGACCATTGTTGCAAATTGTTTTGAAAATATTAATATATCTTCAACTTTTGCTTTCTTTTTTCCAAATAATGAAATTCCTTTAGATTTGTTTTTTTTCTGATCTTTTTTCTTTTTTGCTCTAATTAAGTTGGTAATGATTATTTTTTGTTCTTTAAGTTTGTGCGAAGCTTCATCTTGATTGATAGCTTCTATGTCTCCTTCTACATATTTGCCCTCAGCAATACCTTTATATGAATAAAACTCCATAAATTAATTTTTCTATTATTAACTAGATGACAATACTCGCTCGTATTCTCTAAAACTAAGCTCTCCGCTAGTAATTAATCTTCTGCCCATGTCTTGCATTGTCTGAAAGCCTTCTTTTATTCCGATTTCTCTTAATTCAGGCGTAGTGGCTTGTCTCAAAATTGCTTCCTTGATAGGTTTAGATATTACTAAAATTTCATAAATTCCCTGTCTTCCTTTATATCCAGTGTTTTTACATTTTGGACAACCTTTGCCCTTAACCGCTTTTGTTCTTGATGCTTGTTCAGGGCTAAATCCTAAATCAGTTAAAACTTTTGGTGTAACATCTTCATCAGGCACCCTACAATCCTTACAATTCTTTCTTGCAAGCCTTTGTGCTAAAACCATTTGACATGCAGCACTTATTAAATAATCAGGTGTTCCCATGTTTTGTAATCTTGTAATTGTACTTGGAGCATCATTAGTGTGAAGCGTACTAAAAACTAAGTGTCCAGTAAGAGCAGCTTTTAAACCAATATCAACAGTCTCTTTATCTCTCATCTCTCCAACCAGAATTATTTCAGGGTCTTGACGAAGAAAAGACCTTAGAGCTGCTGCAAAAGATAATCCAATATCATCTTTAATTTGAACTTGCCCTACTCCATCTAATTCATATTCAACAGGATCTTCAGCTGTTAAGATGTTTAAATGAGGTTTGCTTACTTCTTTTAAAATACTGTAAAGTGTCGTAGATTTTCCAGACCCAGTTGGTCCTGTAACAAGTATTAATCCTTGAGTTCCATGAATTGCTTTTCTTAAGTTTTTTAGATCAGTATCTTCAAAATTTAACTGTTCAAGAGTGATGTCTCCAGCATCCTTGTTGAGAATACGCATAACAATTCTCTCATTACTTGCAGTGGGCAAAATAGATAATCGTAGATCAACTACTTTACCATCAATTTTAAAATTAATGGCTCCATCTTGAGGCAATCTTCTTTCAGCAATATCAAGTTTACCCATTATTTTGAAACGAGTAACAACAGCTCCGTAGTTATCATGTAAAAACTGTTTGTATTGTTCTTGCTCTGAAAGCATTCCATCTAGTCTATAACGAACTCTTGAACTAAATCTAAAAGGTTCAATATGAATATCGCTTACACCCAATTTAATAGCTTCAGCAACTACTGCGGTACTAAATTTAATTACCTCAGACTCGTTTTCTATTGCTTCAATATCTTCTTCTGGTTTATTATCTAAAACTTCTCCCGCTTCTCCATGATCACTATCAAAAGTTTTTGTTTTCTCTTTATTTTCTTTTCTAATAGTAGCTGTTGTAACATCACCACTTTCACTTGATAATTTTTCTATAAATTCAGAAATTGCAGAAAGTTTAGATCCATGAAGTTCAATGTTTTTTTTTGTTATGGCTTTTAGATTTCTCATCAATCCAAGTTTAGAACTATCAGGAATTGCCATGTGAAGAGTATTTCCTTCGACTTTAAATGGAGCAACAAAATTTGTCTTAATATAGTTAGATGGAAGAACTGTTTTAATATCTTCGCTTAATTCAATTTTTGATAAATCAACCACTTCTAAATTTTGTTCTTTTACAAGAACATCCAAAATTTTTTGTTCGTCAGTAAGTTTAAGTTCAAAAACAGCGTCGATTTGGGACTTGTTATGTTCAGTGCTTACTTTTTTTATGTTTACTAAATCTTTTCCTGAAATAATATCGTGATCAATTAATACATTGATAAGATTAATTTCACTCTCTCTACTAATTTTAAGCATTATAAAATCCTTGGCGCGATAAATATTAATAATTCATTCATAGTATCGCTATTAGCTTTTCCTTTAAATAAATTTCCAACTACCGGGAGATTTCCTACTCCAGGTGTTTGGTTTTTAGTATTTGAAATTTGATTTTTTTTGATACCTCCAATTACAACAATATCTCCATCCGCAATTAAAAGTTTTGTTTTTATCTCCATTTTATTAATTCCTACGTCTGAGGTACTTCTGTTTGGAGTATCGTTATTTACTGTAATATCTAATAAAACATTGCCGTCTCCAATTATACTTGGTGTTACATTTAATTTAAGTGCTGCATCTTTAAATTCTGTACTTGATGTTCCAGTTCCTGTGGCTGTGGTAACCGCTATTTGTTCACCTTGCGTAATAGTTGCTAATTGATTATCTATTGTAAAGATCTTTGGATTAGAAATTGTTTTACCAAGTCCTTCAGCTTCTAATGCTTCTAATTGAACTTTTAAAACTCCAGAACCTGTTTTTTTTAATATACCTATTCCACTTGTCGCTCCTGCTGCTCCAAAATTTGCAACTAGATCTTGAGTTCCTCCAATAGCAGCTGTGGTGTCTGTTATTCCGCTGCTAACAGAACTTCCTCCTATTGATCCACCAATTTGCTCGCCTTGCCTTGAATACACTCCTCCAAGTTTAGTTCCGAGAGCTTTTTCGAAAGTTGATGTTGCTTCTACAATAAAGGCTTCGATTAATACCTGTTTAGTTCTTATATCAATTTCCCTAATCACTTTATCAACTACATCTAAATCTTTTTCTTTTCCTCTTACAATTATAGATCTTGTAGTTTTTTCTTCAGTTACTTGAATTGGCATATATGTTGAATCACCCGATCTATCTGTAAACAATTCAACTATAGTAGCTTTTGCTTCTGCTGGTGAAATATAATAAAGTCTAAATATTTCAGATATAATTGGTTCAACAGAATCTTCAAGTTCAACTTTTTTCTTCACAGCTGCGGCTCTTGCTGATTTATAACTTTCTTGTGAAGTTAAGACTGATGGAGAATGAATTCTTATAATATTACTTGCCACATCAATATCTGCTGCATAATTTTTCATATCTAATAAAGCATTAAATGCTTTATCCCATGGTACATTTTCAAGCTCCGCTGAAATAGCGCCAGCTACTTCTTCTCCTACAAGAATATTAACTTTTCCGATATTTGCCATTAGCGACATAGCTTCTACGTAATCTAAATTTTGAAATTTAAATGATACAATCTGTTTTAAACTCACATAGTCTTCTGGGATAAGAAGGTAATTTCTTTCTTTAACAGATGATATTTGTTTTCTTTTTGTTAATTTTTTATGATCTCCATCTATTGGCGTTGGTCCCATTTCTACAGTTTTATCGACTTCAGCCTTGCCTGTTAATTTTACATTATCTTTAATTAGAGGAGTATTATGTTTAAATGGCTTATTATATTTCTTATTAAATTTTGAGTTTGCACAACCATTCAAAAACAACGTTAAAACAGAAAGTATAAAAATAATTCCTAGTGGTTTCTTAATCATTATAATTAATTTATCTCCGCAGTTTCTTTTATTTGATTTTTAAAGTTTATAGTTAGATAAGAACTTTCATCCTTTTGAAATATTGCTTCATCTTTTCTTAGTTCTACTAATTTTACACCTTCGCTTAATTCTTCATTGATTTTTAAAGTTATTAAATCTCCAACTGCATTTATTAATGAAACATAACCTTCAAATTGTCCTTGGATAATTCCAACAATTTTAAAGTTGTATAAACTCATCTCCAATTTTTCTTGTTCAGATCCTGAAACAATTGCAGATTTTGAACCTCCTGTTGCCGCATCTCCTGCAAAAGGGTCATTTAGAGGCAATGGTTCTTCTCCTCCTATTTCAGATGTTATATTTGCAGATTTTTCTGCCTGTTTTTTTTTAATTTCTGAATTAATTTTTTTTGCTTTTTCAATAATATTTTGTTCTGAATCGCTATTAGTGTCAGCAAAAACGTAGTTATTTAAGCTTAATAAAATTATAATTAATGTTGCTATTATTTTAAAAAAATTCATCAGCCAAGCCTACTATAGTTAATGTCCCTGTTACTTTTATCGTACCAGTTGTATCGCCTTTTACCACTTTTATTATTTCTTTGTCAAAATTTAGCATTTTCTTAGAAAGTGATAATTGACGTTTAAACTTAATATATCCTAAAAAATTACCAGTTATTTCAAAATCTACAGGTATTTTGTAATATGCTACGTTCTCAACTTTTTTAACCTTTTTAGATTTTTTCGTCTTTTTCTTCTTCTTTTTTTTATCTGCTTGGGCCAAAGCTTCAGATTTTGAAACTTCTTTAATTTCTTTTTTTTCTATTTTTGAAATAATCAAATTATTGTCATCTGCAAACTCACTAAGAGTTTGATATAATCCTTCAACTTCAGCTCTTGAATGAAATAACGTTGAATATTTTTTATACTGTGGAGTTAGTTTTTTTATTTTTTTCTTTTTAGATTTTATTTCACTAATAAATTTTGCAGTTTCGTCTTGAGTTTTAATCATTTTATCAAGTTTTGCTTTCTTTCTATCTACAATTGGATTTAAGATTGCATAATAAATAATTAGAAAAAGAACTATAGAACCGACTGCTATACCTATTTTGATAAAAGTTTTTTTATCAGTTTTTAATATTTTTTCCTTAATGTTATCAATTTTTATATTTTTTAAATCAATTTTTAAATCCATAATTTGCCTTACTTAGTTTTTACAAAAACCCTAAATCCTTTCATAGAAACTCCATCAGCAGAATTGCTTTTTGGAAGTTTCATTGAAGATAGAGATGCTTGTTTAATTAATTTTTTTTCACTTAAGTTTTCTATAAAATTTAATATATCTTGATCGGCAGCAGCAATCCCTTGTATGATCACTCTATTCGACCCGTTATATTCAACATTATTAAACTTAACTCTCTTTGGAACGCTTGAAGCAATTTGTGCAAGAATTCTATAACTTTTATCTTTATTAGATTTTAGTGTTCTGCTTAATTTTAGTGAAGTTGTTATTATTTTTAATTCTTTTGATATAGCTACATTCTCTTTATTTTTTTTTGCATGTAATTTTACAATTTTATCATAATTGGATAATTTATTGTTATAATTATGAATATTCCAAAAAGATAAACCAAAAAGTATTAAATATATTCCAACAATCCCTCCTACAAAACCTTTGAAGGCAAAACCTGAAATTGCTTTCATTTTTTTTTGTGAAAACATACTTTTTCTTTCAGGTAACAGATTTATATTTTTAACTGCTGTTACAAATTTGTAATATCCAAACACATCAAGTTTTCTAAATGCTAGCCCAATCACTGATGATAAGTAGGATCTGTTATCTATTTTAACTCGATCTTCAATTTGTTGAGGAATCTTCAATCCTTCAATAGGATCAAAAAGTGTAAACCCTACATTTAATAAATTTTTTCTAAAAGATGCTAAATAATCTTCAACATTATTTAAATTTGAAACTACTTTTATATTTCTAATTCTTTTTTCATATTTTGTTTCAAAGTCCTGGATTGCTTGTTTTAATTGAGTGGCAAATCTCCTTATTAAACCTTCTTTTTCTTCTTGATCTTGTGACCCTAATAATATTTTTCTATCTTGTCCCCTTAAAAAAATATCTGTTATGATTGGATTATTATCATATAAAATCATTAAATAATTTTCATCAAGTCCAAACTCTAATACTGCTGTAAGGTTTCCATCTTCTGTTTTTTTTGAAATTTGATTTATTTGGTCTACTGCTGATTTAAGCGCAAAACATTTAACATCAATAATAACTGGATTTAATCCACTTCCTTTTACAATTGAAGTATAGCTATTTATATCAGTAAGTTTAGAAGCAACGAACAATATATCCATTGTATTTTCTTTTTGGTTTCTATTTATTACCTGATGAAAGATGGAGTAATCATCTAAGTTATCAGTTAATTGAACTAAATTTTCCCATAAAGAATTTGAGTCTATTGCTGTTTGCAACTCTTCATCTTTCATTAATGGAGCTGTCACAACTCTAATAATTGCACTTGTAACAGGTATTGCAATTGCAGCATTCGATGTAACAATTTTTGACTTCTGAAGAGCGATAGATAGCTCTTCACCGATTTTTTCTGAATTGTCTAATACTGTTGTGTCTTCAGGCAAATCTACTGGATGAATAAAAAATTTTTCTAACACCCACTGGTTAGCCTTATTGCTAGAAATTTGCGCTAATACAATTTCTTTATTTGATAATTCTACTCCAAGTATTTCTTCTCCTTTTACAGAAGATTTTCCCAACTTAGATTTAAAAAAATTTCCTAATTTGCTCTTAAAGCTAATATTTCCCGCTGTTGAGATTTTGGATTTTGAAGTTGTATCTTGAGAAGTTGGTTTTCTTAACTTTATATTTTTTAATTTATCTAGGAAACTTATTTTATTTTGATTTTGTTCTTTTATTTCTGATGAAGCGACAACGTTTTGTTCTTGTGATCCTTCAGTAGAAGTTGTTGTTTGTTCTGACGATAAAATTGACTGTTCACTTGTATTGTCTACAGTTTCTTGGGAAGCTTGTTCTTCTTTTCCTTTGTTTGCATGAATATCGTCAAACCATTTTTCTAATATTGGTATTGCTTCTTCAAGATTGGGAGTTCCAGAAGAAGAAATTTTTTGTTTTCCTTCAAAATAAAGTCTGCCAACCCAATTTTTTGATTTTAATTCGCCCTTATATTTGTCTTGTCTTACATAAATATGTAGTCTGCCATCTTTTTTATGAATTACTTCGTGTTCTCTCTTCATTTTTATGTTATCACTTGAAGTTCCCGTACTCTGCTCTTCTCTTTTAATGTCTAAAGCTTCAAGCCTTTATAGATGCTTGAGTAAGACAATGTTTTCAGCATCTGAACTTTTGAATTTATTAAATAGAGAAATTTGCGAAACCGCAGCAAGAGGAATGTTTGTAACAATGTTGATTGGAATATATGATAGCAATAAAAAAGAATTATTACTTTCAAATGCTGGACACGAACCTCCTTTAATTTATTCTAAAGACGGAAAGTTTTCAGATTATACTGAAGCTGGACCACCTCTTGGTATTATGCCAAAGATAAGCTACAAAGAAACAACTTTACCTTTTTCTGAAAGCTCCATGTATATATTTACAGATGGAATTACAGAAATAAAAGATACAAATGGTGAAATGTTAGGTTCAGAGGGATTTCAAAATTACATAAAAAAATATCAATCAAAACCAAACAATGAAAGGTTAAAAATTATTATTGAAGATATAGTTAAATCA
>CACACV010000006.1 GCA_902531025.1 uncultured Pelagibacteraceae bacterium
ACAATATTTATTTTAAAAAACTTTTTAAAAGTTATTTCCATATCTAAATATTTGTATCTAAAAAAATCACCAGTTTTGGCAGGTAAAAATAAATTATAAGTATAAGCAATAGTTGTTGCCTGGAAAGCTTTATAAAATATAACCTTTTTAAAATTATTTACCAAATATATCAATTTTAGAGTAAGAAAATAAAAAATTGGTACAAAAATAAATAAAATAAATATCAATAAATGAATTTCTTCTTTTAATACTTTTAGCTCAGAAAAGTTAATATAAATTTCATTACTAATTCGATTTAATAAAAAAATTGAAATAATAAGTGAAAATAAATACTTTAAATTTTTATACATTAAGAGCTATGAATAACTATACTTTATAATAAAAATATAATAATCCAATAAGATATTAACCCTGAAAGAATTGTTGCAATTATTTTTTTTGAAATTAGTCCAACTATCATTGCTACCAAAATAGCTATAATCTTTGGATCATCATAACTTACAAAAGATCCTGTTTCCTCCAAAAGAACGGCTGGAAATATTAATGCTGGAAAAACAGCTGAAGGCACATAACCTAAAAGTGTTTTTGTTTTTTCATTTAGCATATCTTTTTTAATAAAAGATATCATCGAATATCTCAAAAAATATGTAATAAGTCCTGCTAGAAAAATTAAAATCCAGTTCATTTTTTCATGTATTTTATGTTTGTAATTATCCATGCAATCATTAGCGCTCCTAGACTTGCCACAATAATGTATGCTTTAAAAGGAATCTCATAAAATAAAATTGCTAATATTCCAGAAGCAATGATTACAATTAAGTGATCAATTTTTCTAAATTCATGAATTATTAAAGATAAAAAAGTTAGTGGAATAGCAAAAGCTAAGCCCAATTCTTCTGGAACTATTGAGCCTAAAAAAATTCCAAATAATGACGATGTTTGCCAAACTAGCCAGAGAGTTGATCCTGAGCCTAATAAATAAAAATGTTTATTTTCAAGAGAACTATTTTCTTTAAAATATCTTTGTGAAAGAGCAAAAGACTGGTCAACTAAAAAATATGATAAAAAAATTTTCCAAGTGGTACTTAGATCCTCTAAATATTCTGAAAGTACAGCGCCATACAAAAAATGTCTCGAATTTGTAACTCCTACTGATGTTAATGTTACTAGAGGTGATGCTCCACCAGAAATAAGTTGAAAAAGTACTATTTGTGCAGAGCCAGAAAAAACAACTAAAGATGACACAAATACCATCAAAGGACTAAAACCTAGTTCTACTCCAATAACACCTATAATTAGTCCAAAGGGAAAAACAGGGATTAACAAAGGCAAAACATCTAAAACACCTTTGGTAAAAATTTTAGAACTTTTCATTATTAAGAGATAATTTTTTTATTTAAATTTATAATTTATTTTTAAATCAATTTTACAGTCTTCGTAACCCTTATTAATTGTTTCTATGTAAATTTTAGGTGGATTTTTTAAAAAATATTTTCTCATTATATAAAACATGATTTCTTTTCCGTTAAGTTTAAAATATTCTTTTTGATATACATCAGGAAATTGTTCATATCCATCAAGTATAATTTCATGTTTTTTTGTAATTTTCCAGATAGCACCTATAACTTTAGATCCTTTTTTTTTTATTACATTAGCATAACCAAATTTATTTAATTTATTAGAGTGAGAAAAAACTAATTTATAATCTTTCAAAGTAAATGATTGTAAATATTGTGAGCCGACACATCTATCCTTTTTCATTTGATGATGATTTAGGTTACTTCCATAAGCAAAATAAAGCATTAAATTTCTCTTAAAATTTCAATTTTTTTTGTTTTAACAAATTCTAAAATTTGTTCATTACATAGATCAATTTTTTTTTGATTAGTTGATCTTAGAACTATAGAAACACCTAACTTACCAGCTCTAAAAAAAGGATAACTTCCAATTTCAACATCATTATTTTTATTTTGTACATCAGATAAAGATTTTGCAATTTCACTTTCCACAGTTCTTAGATTTAATGTTTTGCTTAGCACTGGATCTCCACCAACTAAAATATTATTTAATCCACCTAACATTGATTTAAGTATTGAAGGAACTCCTGGTAAACAAAAAACATTTTCAATATAAAAGCCTGGCGCACCGCTTGATGGATTTAAAATCAAACTAGCATTAGTTGGCATCTTTGCCATTTTTTGTCTTCCTTCAGTAAATTCACCAGTTTTGTAATAACCTTCTAATATTGAGAAGGCGTCTTTATGAAAGCCATATTCTACATTAAATGCTTTTGCGATAGACTCGGCTGTTATGTCATCGTGAGTAGGTCCGATACCACCAGTTGTAAAAACATAATTAAATTTTTTTCTAAATATGTTTACTGTATCTATTATTATGTTTTCATCATCTGCAATAACCCTTGCCTCTTTGACGTGAATTCCTAAAGGATTCAACCATAAAGCTATGCTGCTTGTATTAATATCTTTGGTTCTTCCAGATAATACTTCGTTACCTATTATAATTATCCCAGCATTTATTTCTTTTTTATTTGCCATTTGTAAATATAAATTAATTTAAATGAAATTTACCAATAGTTTAATTAAAGGCAAATTAATCAGAAGATATAAAAGATTTTTTACAGATATAGAAGTAAATAATAATATTGTTACTGCTCATTGCCCAAATACTGGTTCTATGAAAGGTCTTTTGAATGAAGGTAATAAAGTTTGGATAACAGAGCATAATAATCCAAATCGTAAGTTAAAATTCACTCTAGAAATGATTAAAGTTAGTAAAAGAATCGTGGGTGTTAATACGCACAGAGCAAACAGAATTGTTGAACATGCCTTAAATAATAAGCTAATTAATGAATTTAAATTTGTAAAAAGTATTAAAGCCGAATTTAAGTATTCTCAAGATACAAGATTTGATTTTCTCTGTGATAATAAAATTTTAGAAGTTAAAAATGTAACACTTTTAAGAGATAATAAAGTTGCAGAATTTCCAGATGCAGTTACCTCAAGAGGTTCTAAACATTTAAAAATGTTAATTAATTCTATTAAAAAAGGCTATAAACCCTACGTCTTATTTTTAACTCAAATTCAGAATATAAATGAGTTTAAAATAGCTAAAGACATAGATGTAAATTATTATAAAGACTATGTAGAAGCTAAAAAAGCAGGTGTTAATTTTATAGCTTACAGATGTTATTTAAGTTCTAAAGAAATAAAAATTGAAAAAAAAATTAAAATAATAAATGATTAATTATAGTGAAAAATTTGAAAAGATGAGGATAGCAGGAAAACTTGCTTCTCGAACTTTAGACATGCTTACAGATTATGTTAAGCCAGGAATTTCAACATACAAAATTGATCATTTAGGTTATGAATTTATTAATGACAACGGTGGATATTCAGCTCCACTTTATTATAGAGGATTTAATAAATCTTTATGTACATCATTAAATCACGTAGTTTGTCATGGTATACCATCAGATAGAATATTAAGCGATGGTGATACAGTTAACATTGACGTTACTGCAATTGTTAATGAGTATTATGGTGATACCAGTAGAATGTATACAGTTGGTGAAATTTCAATCAAAGCAAAAAATTTAATTGACGCAACTTATGAATCCATGATGAAGGCAATTAAAATTTTAAAACCTGGAGTTAAACTCGGTGATATAGGATTTGAGATTCAATCATATGTTGAAGAAAAAGGTTTTTCTGTTGTAAAAGATTTTTGTGGACACGGAATTAGTAATACTTTTCATGAACCGCCCAATATCCTTCACTATGGAAAAAAAAATACTGGCGCTGAATTAAAACCTGGAATGACCTTTACAATTGAGCCAATGATAAATGCAGGAAAATTAGATATTAAAGTTTTAAATGATGGATGGACTGCAGTTACAAAAGACAAATCTTTATCTGCACAATTTGAGCACACATTAGGAATAACGGAAGATTCTTATGAAATTTTTACAGAATCTGATAAAGATTATAGAAAGCCTCCATATAAGTAATGATATCAAGATACTCTAGAAAAGAACTTGTACAAATCTGGTCAGAAGAAAATAAATACAAAATTTGGTTAGATGTTGAAATTGCTGCAGCTGACGGAATGGAAAAACTAGGACAAATTCCAAGAGGAGTTGCAAGTCTTGTTAGAAAAAAAGCAAAAATTAATGTTAAAAGAATTCATGCCATTGAAGATAAGGTCAAACACGACGTTATAGCTTTTCTTACTTCTGTAACAGAAAAAGTAGGAATTAAAGCAAGATATTTACACCAAGGAATGACATCATCGGATGTTTTAGATACAAGTTTTAACATTCAGCTAGTTCAATCAGGTAAAATTTTAGTTAAAGATATTGATCAAATATTAAAAGTTTTAAAATCAAAAGCTAAAAAATATAAATTCACCCCATGTATTGGTAGAAGTCACGGTATTCATGCAGAACCAATAACATTTGGCTTAAAATTAGCATCTTATTATGAAGAATTTAAAAGGAACAAAAAAAGATTAATCAATGCAATTGATGAAATCTCAACATGTGCAATATCAGGAGCAGTTGGTACATTTGCAAATATAAACCCTAAAGTTGAAAAACATGTTGCAAAAAAACTTGGATTAAAAGTTGAACCTATATCAACACAAATTATTCCAAGAGATAGGCATGCATATTATTTTTCTGTACTAGGTATTATTGCAGGATCAATTGAGAGAGTTGCAACTGAGATCAGGCATTTACAAAGAACAGAAGTTTATGAATTACAGGAATTCTTTTCAAAAAAACAAAAAGGATCATCAGCTATGCCGCATAAGAAAAACCCAATCTTAACTGAAAATCTAACAGGACTAGCAAGAATGGTGAGGAGTTATACTTTTCCTGCATTAGAAAACATTGCACTCTGGCATGAAAGAGATATCTCACATTCAAGTGTTGAAAGAAATATAGGACCAGACGCAAATATAACAATTGATTTTGCTTTAGTAAGATTGGCCAATGTATTAGATAAAATTATTGTTTATCCAAAAAAAATGCTAAATAATCTTAATATTACTAAAGGTACTATTTTCTCTCAAGAGTTAATGTTAGAGCTAACCAAATCAGGTCTCAGTAGAGAAAAATCTTACAGATTAATACAAACGCATGCTAAAAAATGCATAGCTGATAATCTCAATCTTTTAGATGTTGTAATGAATGATAAAAGTATTACATCAAGAATTCCAATTAAAAAAATGAAAAAAATATTTAATTATTCCTCACATTTTAAAAATGTAAATTTAATATTTAATAGAGTTTTTAAATAATGAAAAATAAAAAAAAACAAAAAAAAGATAATGGGGTCTGGATGTTGGTTCTATCAGCTTTTATTATTGCTTTATTTGCGGTTCTAAGAGGCAAAGGGTTTTTTGGATAATGAAAAAAGGAAAAAAGTTATACGAAGGTAAAGCTAAAATTATATATGCTTCACCTGAAAAAAACTTAGTAATTCAACATTTTAAAGATGATGCAACTGCTTTTAATAATCAAAAAAAAGCAACTATTGATGGAAAAGGAATTTTAAATAATAGAATTTCTGAACATATCCTTTCAAACTTAAATGAAATAGGAATAAAAAACCATCTTGTTAAAAGAATTAATATGAGAGAACAGCTTGTAAAAAACGTTGAGATCATACCTATTGAATTTGTTGTAAGAAATATTGCCACAGGTTCATTAACAAAAAGGCTTGGGATAGAAGAAGGAACAGTTTTAGATTATCCATTAATTGAATATTGCCTAAAAAATGATGATTTAGGGGACCCGTTGGTAAGTCGTGAACATATACTTTCATTTAATTGGATGAATATAATGGAATTAGAATTAATCAATGATCAATGCAAAAGAATAAATGATTTTTTACAAGGAATGTTTAGAGGCGTTGGTATAAAGCTTGTTGATTTCAAATTAGAATTTGGAAGATCAGGTCAAGATAATGAAATAATTCTAGCAGATGAAATAAGTCCTGACACATGTAGGCTTTGGGACTCAGCAACGGAAAAAAAATTAGACAAAGATATATTTAGAAAAGATCTTGGAAATTTAATTGAAGGATACCAAGAAGTAGCAAGGAGATTAGATATTCTCCATGAACAATCTAATATAAGGCCTATAAAATTTCCAAAACCTAAAGCTGTTAAAATTAAAAAAAAATAATGAAAATAAAAGTAATTGTAACTTTAAAAAATGGTGTTTTAGACCCACAAGGAAAAGCTATTCAACAAACTTTGAATGGTATGAATTTTGACAAGGTAAGTGATGTTAGACAAGGAAAATTTTTTGAAATTGAAGTTAAAGAAAATGATGAAAGTAAAGCAAAATCATTAGTAGACGATATGTGTAAAAAGCTATTAGCAAATTTAGTTATAGAGGATTACCAAATCGTTTAATATTAATGAAATCATCTGTAATTATTTTTCCTGGTTCAAATTGCGATAGAGATATGGATGTTGCTCTAAAAAAGTTTGGTTTTAAAAATCAAATGATTTGGCACAATGATCAATCTATTCCTAAAAGTGATTTGATTGTTCTTCCTGGTGGTTTTTCTTATGGAGATTATTTGAGGTGTGGAAGTATTGCATCAAAATCAAATATCATAAAATCTGTTATAGATTTTGCAAATTCTGGTGGACTTGTGCTCGGTATTTGCAATGGTTTTCAAATTTTAACGGAAACAGGTTTATTGCCAGGTATATTGCAACAAAATAAATATCTTAATTTCATATGCAAAAATGTTTATGTCAAAGTTAAAGATAAGAAAAATAAATACTTTAATAATATTAAAAAAGACATTTTGAAGCTTCACATAGCTCATAATGAGGGTAATTATTTTTGCTCAAAAGATGAAATAAAATCTTTAGAAGATAATAACCAAATCGCCGTTACATACTGTGATCCAAAAGGTTTAGAAAATGATGAATATAACCCTAATGGTGCATTAAAAAATATTGCAGGAATATTTAATAAAAATAAAAATGTATTGGGTATGATGCCTCACCCAGAAAGAATGATTGATAGGTATCTGTCAGGTGAAGATGGTTCTTTATTTTTTGAAAATCTTTTAGGAAATTTGAAATAATGAAAGTCACAGAAACTGTTGCTATTGATCATGGATTAAAAAAAGAAGAATTTGCTAAAATTTGTGAATTACTAAAAAGAACGCCAAATATTACAGAATTAGGAATTTTCTCAGCAATGTGGAATGAACACTGTTCTTATAAATCATCTAGAAAACATTTAAAAAAACTACACACGAAAGGCAAACAAGTTATCCAAGGACCTGGCGAAAATGCAGGTGTAATAGATATTGGTGATGATGATGCAATTGTATTTAAAATTGAAAGTCATAATCATCCATCTTTTATTGAACCATATCAAGGAGCAGCGACTGGTGTTGGAGGAATAATGAGAGATGTTTTTACAATGGGAGCAAGACCTATTGCAAACCTCAACTCAATACATTTTGGGTCTACTCAACACAAAAAAACTAAAAATTTATTACGTGGTGTAGTAAAAGGTATAGGAGGATATGGTAATTGTATTGGCGTTCCAACAATCGCTGGTCAAACAAGTTTTGACGAGTCATATAATGGAAACATTCTTGTAAACGCGATGACTTTAGGATTGGTAAATAAAAATAAAATATTCTATTCAAAAGCAGCGGGTACGAATAAACCGGTAATCTATGTAGGTTCCAAAACGGGAAGAGATGGAATTCACGGTGCGAGTATGGCATCTGCAACATTTGATGATAAAATTGAAGAAAAAAAACCAACGGTTCAAGTTGGAGATCCCTTTACTGAAAAATTATTATTAGAAGCTTGTTTAGAGTTAATGGTGGATAATTCAATTATTTCTATTCAAGACATGGGTGCGGCAGGATTAACTTCATCTAGTATAGAAATGGCATCAAAAGGAAAGCTGGGTATAGAACTAGATTTGAGCAAGGTTCCATGTAGAGAAGAAAAAATGAGCCCTTACGAAATCATGCTTTCAGAAAGTCAAGAAAGAATGTTAATCGTTTTAGAAAAAGGTAAAGAAAATCATGCAAAAAAAATATTTGATAAATGGAATTTAGATTTTGCAATAATTGGTAAAACCACAAATTCAAAAAAAATAGAACTTTTATTCGATAATAATAAAGTTGCAGAAATTCCAATAGATCTATTAGCAGAAAATTCACCGATGTATGATCGAAAGTGGAAAAAGACAAAACTTCCTCAAAAATTAAAATTTAGCAAAGATAATTTAAAATCTTTAAATTTATCTGATTGTTTAAAAAAAATTTTAAATTTTCCAAACATTGCTGACAAGAAGTGGATATGGGACCAATATGACCATACTGTTATGGGAGACACAATACAAAAACCTGGTGGTGATGCAGGAGTGGTAAGAGTGCATGGTTCAAAAAAAGCTGTAGCTGCTTCAGTTGACTCGTCAGCCTCTTATTGTTTTGCTCATCCACTAACAGGAGGCAAGCAAGTTGTTTGTGAAAGTTGGAGAAATTTAATTTCTGTAGGAGCAAAACCAGTTGCTATTACAAATTGCTTAAATTTTGGAAATCCAGAAAAGGAAAAAAATATGGGAGAATTTGTTGAATGTGTCGAAGGAATTACAGAAGCTAGTAAATATTTAGATTTTCCAGTTGTCTCTGGAAATGTATCTTTTTACAACGAAACAAATGACAAAGGTATCAAGCCAACTCCAGCAATTGGTGGTGTAGGATTAATCAAAGATTATGAAAAAATGATCTCAATGGATTTTAAAAAAGAAGGAAACATAGTTTACGTAATAGGTAAAACTGAAGGACATTTGGATCAGAGTGTATTTGCTAAAGAATTGTTGAATGAAAAAAAAGGAGCTCCTCCAAGTGTTAATTTATTTAATGAAAAAAATATCGGTGAAACTTTACTTAAATTAATAGATCTAGATTTAGTTGTTTCATGTCATGATGTTTCATTAGGCGGAATATTAACTGGTGTTTCAAAAATGTGTATTAAAGGAAATAAAGGTATAAAATTAAACTCGTTAAAAGGATTAGTAAATAAATTTGAATATTTTTTTGGAGAGGACCAGGCTCGTTATATAATTGAGATAAATATTGCTAATATAAAAAAAATAAGTGAGATATTGAATAATAATTCAGTTCATTTCGATGATTTAGGAGTTGTAGATAAAAATATGTTAAGTTTTGAAAATGATATAAAAATACCTATTGAAGAATTATCAAACGCACATAAATATTGGTTGAAGAAATATATGGATAAATAATGGCGATGGATTTGAAAGAAATTGAAAAGTTAATAAAAGAAGCATTGCCAGATGCAACTGTAGAAATTCAAGATTTAGCTGGTGATGGTAATCACTACTCTGCCACAGTGACTTCATCTGAATTTTCTGGTAAAAGTAAAATTGAACAACATAAAATTGTGTATAGTTCATTAAAAGGAAAAATGGGCAATGAACTTCATGCATTAGCTGTTAAAACTAAGGAGAAATAAATGGATCAGCAAACAAATGATTTAATAAAAAGTGAAATAGAAAATAATGAAATTTGTCTATTCATGAAAGGTACGCCTGATGCACCTCAATGTGGGTTTTCAATGGCGGTAGTGAATATATTTAAAATTCTTGAACTAAATTTTAAAAGTATCAATGTTTTAGAAAATCAAAATATAAGAGAAGGAATAAAACTTTATAGTGATTGGCCAACTATCCCTCAACTTTATGTAAAAAATGAATTTGTTGGTGGCTGTGATATAATTAAAGAAATGTATGAGAATGGTGAATTAGCTAGTCTGCTTGAAAGTAAAAAAATAGCCTTTAAAAAAAAGTTAACTACCTAGAATAATATTCAATTACTAGATTCGGCTCCATTACAACTGGATAAGGAACTTCTTCAAACTTTGGAATTCTTACAAATTTGACTTTTTTATTTTTTTCGTCCAATTGAAGATATTCTGGAACTTCTCTTTCTTTATTTGCCAAAGCAATATCAATTAAAGCAAGTTGTTTTGATTTATCTCTTATCTCAATATTATCTTCTTCTTTAACCTGATAACTAGAAATATTTACTTTTTTACCATTAACTCTTACATGGCCATGATTAATTAGTTGTCTAGAAGAAAAAATAGTATTGGATAACTTGGATCTATAAATTACAGCATCTAGTCTTCTCTCTAATAATCCAATTAAGTTCTCAGCTGTATCACCTTTTTTCATAATTGCTTTTTTGTACATGTTTCTAAATTGTCTTTCATTCATGTTGCCATAATAAGACTTTAGTTTCTGTTTTGCTTGAAGCTGAATACCAAAATCAGAAGGTTTTGAACTTTTAGTTTGACCATGTTGACCTGGAGGATAGGCTCTAGTGTTAAATGGACTCTTTGGTCTTCCCCATAGATTTACCTTTAATCTTCTATCTACTTTATGTTTAGAGTTTAGTCTTTTTGTCATTTAATATTGCGCTTTATAAACTTAACTTCTGTTTTGTCAATCAACCTTTTTTGATAAACTTGCGATTACACTTGATAAAATGCGTATTTCTTTTTCTGAAAGTTCCATCCTATAAAAAATACTTCTTAAATTTTCGAGCATGATAGCTGTTTTCTCTTTTGGTTTAAAAAAATTTCTATCTTCAAGATTTTTAATACATAAATTCAACATTGATTGTATTTGTTTTTTTGAAGCTAGAGTTATTTTCTGAGATTTAGAATAACTTTTTAAATTTAAGTTAAGAAAATTAAATACTGTTTGAGCTACAATAATTACACTATGAGAAAGATTTAAAGATTTAAATTCTGAATTTGTTGGTGGCTGTGATATAATTAAAGAAATGTATGAGAATGGTGAATTAGCTAGTCTGCTTGAAAGTAAAAAAATAGCCTTTAAAAAAAAGTTAACTACCTAGAATAATATTCAATTACTAGATTCGGCTCCATTACAACTGGATAAGGAACTTCTTCAAACTTTGGAATTCTTACAAATTTGACTTTTTTATTTTTTTCGTCCAATTGAAGATATTCTGGAACTTCTCTTTCTTTATTTGCCAAAGCAATATCAATTAAAGCAAGTTGTTTTGATTTATCTCTTATCTCAATATTATCTTCTTCTTTAACCTGATAACTAGAAATATTTACTTTTTTACCATTAACTCTTACATGGCCATGATTAATTAGTTGTCTAGAAGAAAAAATAGTATTGGATAACTTGGATCTATAAATTACAGCATCTAGTCTTCTCTCTAATAATCCAATTAAGTTCTCAGCTGTATCACCTTTTTTCATAATTGCTTTTTTGTACATGTTTCTAAATTGTCTTTCATTCATGTTGCCATAATAAGACTTTAGTTTCTGTTTTGCTTGAAGCTGAATACCAAAATCAGAAGGTTTTGAACTTTTAGTTTGACCATGTTGACCTGGAGGATAGGCTCTAGTGTTAAATGGACTCTTTGGTCTTCCCCATAGATTTACCTTTAATCTTCTATCTACTTTATGTTTAGAGTTTAGTCTTTTTGTCATTTAATATTGCGCTTTATAAACTTAACTTCTGTTTTGTCAATCAACCTTTTTTGATAAACTTGCGATTACACTTGATAAAATGCGTATTTCTTTTTCTGAAAGTTCCATCCTATAAAAAATACTTCTTAAATTTTCGAGCATGATAGCTGTTTTCTCTTTTGGTTTAAAAAAATTTCTATCTTCAAGATTTTTAATACATAAATTCAACATTGATTGTATTTGTTTTTTTGAAGCTAGAGTTATTTTCTGAGATTTAGAATAACTTTTTAAATTTAAGTTAAGAAAATTAAATACTGTTTGAGCTACAATAATTACACTATGAGAAAGATTTAAAGATTTAAATTCTGAATTTGTTGGTATTTGCATTGTATAATTGGCATAACTTATTTCATTATTTGACAATCCAGAGGCTTCTGAACCAAATAAAAAACCTATCTTTTTTTTATAATTTATTTTTTTTAAATCTTTTAACTGTATATGCTTAATATTTTTGTTTCTAAATCTGGAGGTTGTAGCAATTAAATAATCTATTTTTTCCATTGCTAGTTCCATACTGTTAAAAACTTTACTTTTTTTGATTATATCTTTGGCACCGACTGATGTAGCTATAATTTTATCATTTGGAAAACTTGGTTTTGGATCTACTAAAATTAATTTATCAAAATTAAAATTTTTAATTGCTCTAGCACACGCACCTATATTTTCAGATAATTGAGGTTTATGTAAAATAAACGATATATTATTAAACATTAAAGGCTTGCTGGAGCATTATCTTTAAATAATTTATAATCTAAGCTATCAACCAACGCTTTAAATGAAGCGTCAATAATGTTGGCAGACACTCCAATTGTAAACCAATTTTTGCCTTTTGAATCTGAGCTTTCAATAGAAACTCTTGTTACAGCTTCTGTTCCTGTATTAAGTATTCTAACTTTATAATCTACTAATTTTAAATCTTTTAAATATTGAGAATACTTAGCTAATTTATCTACATTGTTTCTAATTGCATTATCAAGTGCATGAACAGGACCATTACCCTCTCCAGCACAAAGAATTAATTTTTTATCAACTTCTAATTGAGCCTTTGCTGAAGAAATAATTTCTCCTAAATTATTTTTTTTGACACTAACATCATATTCTTTAATTGATATATATCTTGGTATTTCACCCATTACTCTTCTTGCTAATAATTCAAAAGATGCATCTGCTCCATCGTAACTGTACCCAATAAATTCTCTATCTTTAACTTCTTCTAAAAGTTTTTTAATTTTTGGATCATCTTGTTTGAAGTCAATCCCTATAGAATTTAATCTTGAGACTATATTAGACTTTCCAGATTGATCTGAAACAACAATATTTCTAACATTTCCTACTTCTTCAGGATTTATATGTTCATAAGTTTTAGGATCTTTTTGAACTGCAGATACATGTAGCCCTCCTTTATGTGAAAAAGCTGCTGCACCTACATAAGGTAAATGTTGATTTGGTTTTCTATTTAATATTTCATCAAGCAATCTTGAACATTGTGTTAATTTATCGATATTCTCTTTTTTAATATTGATTTCATAATTTTGTGTAAAAGTTTTTTTTAAATGCAATGTTGGAATTATTGACATCAAATTTGCATTTCCACATCTTTCACCTAATCCATTAATTGTTCCTTGTATTTGTCTTGCTCCAGATAAAACTGCAGCTAATGAGTTGGCTACAGCATTTCCGGTATCATTGTGAGCATGTATACCTATGTTTTTTCCTGGAACTGATTTTGCTACTTCGCTAACAATTTCTGAAATTTCATTTGGAAGAGTCCCACCGTTAGTATCACAAAGCACAATCCACCTGGCACCATTATCATACGCTGACTTAATACATGAAAGCGCATATTCCTTGTTATTTTTAAATCCATCAAAAAAATGTTCTGCATCAAACATAAATTCCTTTTTTTCGTTTACAAAAAGCTTTGTGCTTTCTGAAATATTTTTCAAATTTTCTTCATTTGATATACCTAGAGCCACATCTACATGAAAATCCCATGATTTACCCACCAAACATACTGCAGGTGTATTGCTATTTAGTATAGCTGATAATCCTGGGTCATTATCTGCGCTTCGACCAGATCTTTTAGTCATACCAAATGCTGTAAGTACAGAGTTATTTAATTTAATTTTTTTCTGAAAAAATTCAGTATCCGTTGGATTAGCTCCTGGCCATCCTCCTTCTATATAATCAAGTCCTAAATCATCTAAAGCCTTAGCTATTTTTAACTTATCATCTATAGAAAAATCCACCCCTTGCGTCTGGGCTCCATCTCTTAATGTAGTATCAAATATTTGTATTTTATCTTTGCTCATTTAAATTTCCAGAAGGTTTTATCATCTTTGTCTTCAATTAAAACTCCTTTATCTAATAGTTCATCTCTAATGTTATCAGCTGCTTTATAATCTTTATTTTTCCTTGCAATATTTCTTTCTTCTATTTTTTTTTCAATTTCTTCTTTAGAAATTTTTGATTTATTTTGTTTAAATTTTTCCCAATCATTTTTGTTTTCATTTAATAAACCAATAAAATTACATGCTGACACAAATATCTCTTTATCTTTTGTTGATCCTTTTTGTGACTTTTCAAATAATTTATGAAGATTAGCTATATAACCTGGTGTATTTAAATCATCGTATAAAGGCAAAAGATTGTCTTGTGGAATCAAAACTTGCTTTTTTAATTCTGTATAACTTTCGTACCATTTATTAATAGTTTTTTCACTTTCAGATAAAAGTTTTATGTTCCAATCTAATGGTTGTTTATAATGAGCGCTAATCAAAGCAAGTCTTATTACTTGTCCATTTACTTTATTTTTTAAATCATTAATTGTTAAAACGTTGCCCTGTGATTTAGACATTTTTTCACTTGATATTGTTATAAATCCATTATGCACCCAATAATTAGCAAATGTTTCATTTTCGTTTGCACATCTAGATTGAGCGATTTCATTTTCGTGATGAGGAAAAATTAAATCTATTCCTCCACCATGGATATCAAATTTATCACCCAAAAATTTTTTAGACATAACTGAACATTCAAGATGCCAGCCAGGTCTTCCTTTTCCCCATGGGGAATCCCAAGAAGGTTCATTTTCAATAGATGGCTTCCATAATACGAAATCAACAGGGTTTTTTTTATTTTCAGATATCTCTACCCTTACACCAGAAATTAATTCATCTAGATTTTTATTCGATAATTTTCCATAATCTTTAAACTTATTTACATCAAAATAAACATGCTGATTACTTTCATAAGCGTTATTGTTTTTTATTAACTTATCTATCATTTCTATCATCAAAGAAATATTTTCAGTAGCTTTTGGTTCATGAGAAGGGATTTCACAATTTAAATAATTACAATCATCATGAAAAATTTTAGTAATTTTTTTTGTTAGATCGTTTACAGATATTTTTTTTTCTAATGATGCTTTAATTATTTTGTCATCAATATCCGTAATATTTCTAACGTAATTAACAGCTTTAATTCCATATTTACATTTTAAAACTTTAAATAAGATATCAAATACAACCAAAGGTCTTGCGTTACCTATATGTGGGTTATCATATACAGTTGGTCCACAAACATACATTCCAATTTTTTTTGAATTGATTGGACTAAATTTTTCCTTTTGGTTGCCAAGGCTATTTGTTAAAAAAATATCTTTTTCCATTATTCTAGAAATATACTTTAATTGATGATTTGTGAATCGTTAAGATTACTTGGGTATCTTGCAAACTGGGATGGGATCCATCTTATGAAGGTTTGCATTTCTAATTTTAATATATTTATCTCTATTTATGGAGTTTTCATTATCCATTGCTTCTTCAAGCTCACTATAGGAAAGTCCAAGTTGGCCTTCATCTGTTCTGCCATCATCCCATAAACCATCAGTTGGAGGTGCCTCAATTATTTCTTTCAAAATATTAAGTTCCTTTCCTAATTCCCATACTTCAGTTTTATTACAATCTGCTATTGGTGATATATCTACACCACCATCTCCGTACTTTGTATAAAAGCCAACTCCAAAATCTTCAACTTTATTACCTGTTCCAACAACTATTCCATTATTTGCTGCTGCAACCTGGTAAAGTGTTGACATTCTTAATCTTGCTCTAGAATTGGCCATACCATGTTCATTATTAAATTTTGAAAGTGTTGTTTCAAATGAATTAAAAAGATCATCCAATTCAATTGTAAATCCACTAACATTTTTAAACTTTTTCTTTAACCATTCTTGATGCTTCAAACTTAAATCATGTTGATTGCTTTTTTGTTTAATAGGCATTGAAATTGCAATAGTTTTTAAGCCAGTCATTGCACTCAAAGTACTTGATACAGATGAGTCTATGCCTCCTGATATACCTATGACCAATGACTTTGCTTTTGTAGGCATCGAATTAACATAATTCAATATCCAATCTTTTATAAAAATAACTTTTTTACTAACTTCCATAGTTCAAATATATGTTAAAGAGCTGAATTTATAAACGTTTAAGATGCCGCTTTAATTCCACTTTTGGCATAAATGGAATTTTTCTTAATCTCATCGGAAATCATAAATGCTAATTCTAAAGCTTGATTTGCGTTTAATCTTGGGTCACAATGAGTTCTATATCTACTAGAAAGATCTTTATCTGATATTTTTTGAGTACCGCCTGTGCATTCTGTAACATTTTGTCCCGTCATTTCTATATGTAATCCACCGGCATAAGATCCTTCACTTTGATGGACGCTAAATACGTTTTTAACTTCATTTAATACATTATTGAAAGGTCTTGTTTTAAATCCAGTTGTAGATTTTATAGTATTTCCATGCATTGGATCACATGACCAAATTACATTTAAACCTTCTTTTTTAATGCTTCTAATCAATTTTGGTAAAAATTTTTCTACATTTTGATGACCAAATCTTGAAATTAAAGTTATTTTACCTTTTTCATTTTTAGGATTTATTACGTTGCAAATTTTTACTATTTCTTCAGGTTTTGAAGTTGGTCCACACTTAATACCAATAGGATTCTCTATGCCTCTGCAAAATTCTACATGACCACCATCTAACTGTCTTGTTCTATCGCCTATCCAAACAAAATGGGCAGAAGTATCATGATATTCTCCTGTTGTTGAGTCTACCCTTGTCATACTTTCTTCGAAAGGAAGCAGTAAAGCTTCATGCGATGTCCAGAAATTTACCGTCTTAAGTCTTCTATTGAAGTCTGAGTTTATTCCACATGCTTCCATAAATGCTAAAGCATCAGCTATTTTATCTTCTAACTCTTTAAATTTTTTAGCTTGAGGGCTTTTTTTTATATAACCAGTATTCCAAAGATGAACTTTTTGTAAGTCAGCAAATCCACCATGACAAAAAGCTCTTAATAGATTTAAAGTAGAAGCAGATTGAGAGTAGGCTTTAAATAATCTTTTAGGGTCAGGTTTTCTAGATTTTTTAGTAAAATCTATACCATTTATATTGTCACCTAAATAACTTGGTAATTCTTTATCACCTTGTTTTTCTGTTGGTGCACTTCTAGGTTTTGAAAATTGCCCTGCAATTCTTCCAAGTTTGACAACTGGTAAAGAAGCTGAATAAGTTAGTACTAAAGACATTTGTAAAATGACTTTAAAATAATCACGTATATTGTCTGGATTAAATTCAACAAAACTTTCTGCGCAATCACCGCCCTGAAGTAAAAAAGCTTTTCCATCAACAACTTCTGCAAGTTGTTGTTTTAAATGTCTAGTTTCTCCAGCAAAGACTAACGGTGGAAAATTTTTTATTTTTCCAAGCACCATATTAAGTTCTTTTTCATCCTCATAAGTAGGAATGTGCTTTGTGGGATAATTTCTCCAGCTATTTATTTTCCATTTTTTCATTTCAACCTGAGAGTGTTCTAACAGAGTTTATTTATTATTCAACTGTAACAGATTTGGCAAGGTTTCTTGGTTTATCTATATCATACCCTTTTTGTAATGCAGAATAATAGGCTAATTTTTGAAGAGGTATAGTTGTGAGAAAGGGAAGCAGATCTTCTGTTAAATTTTCAACTTCTATTGTTTCCCAAATATTTTCTGATTGAATTTCGTCTTTGCTTTTATTTGTTACTAATAAAACTTTAGCACCTCTCGCAATTACTTCTTGCATATTTGAAATTGTTTTTTTGTAATGACTGTCTCTCGGAGCTAAAACAACTACGGGCATACCTTCTTCAATTAACGCTAAAGGACCATGTTTCATTTCGCCAGCTGGATATCCTTCTGCATGAACATATGCAAGTTCTTTTAATTTTAAGGCCCCTTCTAAAGCTATTGGAAAAGAGTAACCTCTGCCTAAAAACATTGATCCTTTTGCCTTGATGAAAGCTTTGCTAGCTTTTTGTATTTTGCTATCAGTTAACAATGTTTTTTTACATATATTAGATAATGAAAGTAAATTTTTTATCTTCTCTTGATAATTTTTTTTGATAATTATTTTTTGATCAAAGGCTAATTTTAGACAAAGCATATATAAAACTAACATTTGTCCTAGAAATGCTTTTGTAGAAGCAACACCTATTTCAGGACCACAATGAATTGGTAAAACAAGATCAGAATCTCTAGCTATTGAGCTTTCAACTACATTAACAATTGAACATGTCTTCATTTTATTTTTTTTACATATATCTAAAGCAGCATAAGTATCTGCAGTTTCTCCGGACTGAGATACAAATACATATAAACAATCACTTTTAAATTTAAGTTTTCGATATCTAAATTCTGAAGCTATATCTATAGAAACATCTAATGACGTATATTCTTCAAACCAGTATTTAGCCACTAAACAAGAATGATATGCGGTTCCACATCCTATTAAAACGATTGATTTTATTTGCTCAATATTCCAAGGAAAATTATAAATATTTATTTGTCTATTAATTTTATCTACATATTCGTTAACACAATTTTTTATCGTAGATGGCTGCTCATCAATTTCTTTTGCCATAAAATGTTTATAGTCACCTTTGTCGTAATTTTGGTTATCTTGAGATAAGTTCAAAATTTTTTTATTTACTTTTTTTCCATTATTATCAAAAAATTCAACCTGGTTATCTTTAATTAAACAAAACTCACCATCGTTAAGATAAGAAACTTTATTTGTCATAGATTTTAATGCATAAGAATCTGATCCTAAATAGTTTTCATTTGGGCCATATCCAACAGCTAGAGGTGATCCTCTACGAGCACCAACTATTAAATCTGGATAATCTTTAAATATAATACCTAACGCAAAACTACCATGTAGTTTCTTTAAAACCTTAATAATGGTATTTTTTAAATTATTTTTTTTTAAATAATCAGTTACTAAATGTGCAATAACCTCTGTGTCAGTTTGAGATTTAAATTTATAACCTTTTTTTTCTAGGATTTTTTTTAAGATTGTTGAATTCTCTATAATACCATTATGAACTACTGATACTGTTTCAGATGAATGTGGGTGCGCATTAATAGTACTTGGTCTTCCATGGGTTGCCCACCTTACATGACCTATTCCAATTTCACCTTGTAAATTTGAGTTTGATATATTTTTCTCTAAAGCTTCTACCCTTCCTTCGCACTTTACTTCTTTAATAAAACCATCATTAAGAGTTGCAATACCTGCGGAATCATAACCTCTATATTCTAATTTTTTTAGAGAATTAATTATTCTTGTTGTTACCTCTTTGTTACTGGTAATACCTACTATTCCACACATTTACTTTTTCTTATAATTTTTAATTTCAACTTGTTGACTTCTCTCAAGGGCAAGTGAATTTTTCAATACATTTTTTGTAATTACTGAACCTGCACCAACTATACTATTTTCATTGACCACAACAGGAGCCACTAAAGATGTATTTGATCCAATAAAAACTTTATCTTTTATTCTTGTTTTATTTTTTTTAACTCCATCATAGTTACACGTAATAGTTCCCGCTCCTATATTTACATTTTTTCCAATACTTGCATCTCCAATATAGGAAAGATGATTAATTTTAGAATTTTTTCCAATTTTACTTTTTTTAACTTCAACAAAATTTCCAATTTTTGATCCTGATTCAATAATTGCTCCCGGTCTAATTCTGGCATAAGGTCCAATTTTAACATTATTGTCAATTTTAACTCCTTCTAAATGAGAAAAAGATGAAATAGTAACATTGTTACCAATTTTTACATTTTTTGAAATTATAACATAAGGTTCTATAACAACTTTTTTTCCAATTTTTGTATCTTTTGAAAAAAAAACTGTTTCTGGTGCAATCATTTTAACACCTTTTTTCAAAAAATTATTTCTAAGTTTAGTTTGTAAATTTTTATATTTTTTTTCTTTCATTTGATATTTATTTATATTTAGGTATTACTTTACTTTAACTCACAAATTATTTCTTAATAATACTTTTAAAAATGGTTCAAAAATTTACAATTTTATTCGACCTAGACGGAACTCTTATCGATACAGCTCCAGATTTAATACTTGCTCATAATCATGTTATGAAAAAATTTGGCTATCCAACAAAAACTATAAAAGAGTTAAAAAATGCTGTTGGCAAAGGTGCAAAAGCTATGATGGCAAAAGCAAATGGAGAGTGGAAGTGGTTTGATGAGAAAATCCAAAATGAAATGACAAATGAGTTTTTATCTTTTTATGGAAAAAATATTTTACACGAAAGTACTTTAATAAATGGAGTAAAAGAATTTTTAATTTGGTGCAAAAAAGAAAATATATCTATGGCGGTATGTACAAATAAAACTGAACATTTGGCGATTGATCTTTTAAAAAAAATCGGAATTTACGATTATTTTGAATATGTTGCAGGATATAATACTTTTGAATATTGCAAACCAGATCCTAGACATCTGACTACTACTATTGAAATTTTGAGTGGTGACAAAAATAAATCAATAATGATAGGTGACAGCGAAACAGATGCAAATGCTGCTAAAGCAGCTGAGATTCCAATCATATTATTAAAATATGGGTATACCGAAAAAAGATCTAATGAAATTTATCATAATCACTTAGTAAAAGACTTTATAGGTATTGAAAAAATAGTATCTGAATATCTTTAAGATTGATTAATTTTTTTTAACTATTAAAACAAAATCACTATTAAGGAGTTATTTTGATATTACACAAAGTTAAAGTCTATCCATCAAAAATTAATTTACCTAAAAAAAAACAACTTGCATGGAAAATTGCTGAGATTGCTAGTGACAATTCCAAATTAAATAAAGAAGCTATAGAAATGGTTATTAACAGAATTATAGATAATGCATCTGTTGCCATTGCTTCTTTAAATAGAAGACCAGTTATATCTTCAAGAGAAATGGCCAAGGCTCACTTAAGAAAAAATGGTGCAACTATATTTGGTATTAACTCTAATATAAAATTTGATTGTGAATGGGCTGCCTGGACTAATGGAACTGCTGTCAGAGAATTAGATTTTCATGATACTTTTTTAGCAGCTGATTATAGTCACCCAGGAGACAATATTCCTCCACTTTTGGCTGTTGCTCAACAATTAAAAAAAAGTGGATTAGATTTATTAAGAGGAATTATAACCGCTTATGAAGTTCAAGTTAGTTTAGTAAAGGGAATATGTCTTCATAAACATAAAGTAGATCATATTGCTCATTTAGGTCCCAGTGTAGCGGCAGGAATTGGTTCAATGCTTAAATTAAATACAGAAACCATATATCAGGCAATTCAACAAGCGCTTCATGTTACTATTTCTACTAGACAATCAAGAAAAGGAGAAATTTCTAGTTGGAAAGCTTATGCTCCTGCACATGCAGGAAAGCTTGCTATTGAAGCAGTTGATAGAGTCATGAGAGGCGAAGGTGCACCAAGCCCCATATATGAAGGAGAAGATAGTGTGATAGCTAGAATTTTAGATGGAAAAAAAGCAAAATATAATGTTCCTCTTCCAAAAAAAAATGAACCAAAAAAAGCTATTCTCGAAACATATACAAAAGAATATTCTGCAGAATATCAAGCGCAAGCATTAATTGATATTGCTAAGAAACTTAATCAAAAGATTTCTAATTTAAATAATATAAAAAAAATTGATATCTATACAAGTCATCACACTCATTATGTTATTGGAACAGGTGCAAATGATCCTCAAAAAATGGATCCTAAAGCGAGTAGAGAAACTTTGGATCATTCAATTATGTATATTTTTGCTGTTGCACTTGAAGACGCTGATTGGCACCATATTAAATCATATACTAGGGAAAGAGCGAATAGAAAAAGTACCATTAAAATCTGGCGAGGCATAAAAACACATGAAGACAAAAAGTGGACAAAAAAATATCACGATCCTAATCCTAAAAATAAATCTTTTGGCGCTAGAGTTGTTGTTACTATGAAAAATGGAAAAAAAATATCTGAGTACCTTGAAAGAGCGGATGCTCATCCATATGGATCAAGACCTTTTAAAAGAAATGATTATATAGAAAAGTTCAAAACTCTTACAAATAATATTATTTCACATAAAGAAAGTATGAGATTCATTAATATAGTTCAAAATTTAAAAAAATTAAAAAAAGGACAGCTAACTAAATTAAATATCGCTGTAGATAAGAAATATCTAAAGAAAAATAATAAATTAGGAATTTTTTAAGTGCATTTTGTTAAAAAAAAACCACAGGAAAAAAGAGCTGATCTAGATAATAAGTTAAAATCAAACAAAATATTAAGAGTGCCTGGAGCCTATAATCCTCTAACAGCTAAAGTTATTGAGGAAATTGGTTATGATGCTGTGTATGTTTCTGGTGGGGTTATGTCTAATGACTTAGGATATCCAGATATTGGTTTAACTACTCTTAAAGATGTAAGTAATAGATCAAATCAAATAGCTAGAGTGACTAATCTTCCAACAATAGTTGATATAGACACAGGATTTAAATCTTGCAAAGAAACTATAGAAACATTTGAAAATAGCGGGATCTCTGCTGTACATCTAGAAGATCAAGTAGCTCAAAAAAGATGTGGTCATTTAGACAATAAAGAACTTATTTCAAAAGAAAATATGGTTAATAAAATTAAAGAGTGTGCAAGTTCCAAGAAAGATAAAAATTTTAAAATAATAGCAAGGTCAGATGCAAAAAACGTTGAAGGTTTAGATAAAATGATTGAAAGATGTAAAGCTTATATTGATGCTGGTGCAGAAATTATTTTTCCTGAGGCTTTAAAAGATGAAAATGAATTTGAAAAAGTAAGAAAATCACTAACTGGTTACCTATTGGCTAATATGACGGAATTTGGAAAATCAAAATTACTTAATTATAAGGATCTTGAAAATCTAGGTTATAACATTGTGATTTATCCAGTAACTACGCAAAGATTAGCTATGAAAAGTGTTGAAGATGGATTACGTGCTATTTTTGACGATGGACATCAAAATAATATTATTGATAAAATGCAGACTAGAAAAAGATTATATGATTTAGTTGAATATGAAAAATATAACTCTCTAGATGAAAAAATTTATAATTTTAGTACTGAAGGTCATGAATAATGAGTGATGAAATAAAAAAAGGTTTGTTAGGAATTGTCGTTGACGAAACAACTGTTTCGCAAGTTATGCCCGATATTAATTCTCTGACATATAGAGGATATGCAGTGCAAGATCTTTGTGAAAAATGTAATTTTGAAGAAGTTGCTTATCTTGTTTTAAATGGAGAACTTCCTAACAAAAGACAATTAAAAAGTTTTATTAAAGAAGAAAGACAAGACAGAAAGCTTTCAAAAGAAATTTTAAGTGATATTCGGAAAATGCCAAAAAAAGCACATCCAATGGATGTTGCCAGAACTGCAG
Organism: uncultured Pelagibacteraceae bacterium; assembly: GCA_902531025.1. GTDB lineage: Bacteria > Pseudomonadota > Alphaproteobacteria > Pelagibacterales > Pelagibacteraceae > Pelagibacter. The sequence continues at coordinate 23,445 of CACACV010000006.1, forward strand.
TAAGTTTGATGGCTTTAGAAGATAATGAAACTAAGGACAACACTCCAAAAGCTAATATGAGAAAAGCTATAAGAATATTCTCAAAAACACCTATAGCATTAGCTGCTTTTTTTAGAGCAAGAAAAGGAAAAAAAATGATTTCACCAAAGAAAAATTTATCTTTTTCAGAAAACTTTTTTTATATGTGTTTTGGCAAAGTTCCTAGCAAAGAAATAGTTAAAGCATTTGATGTTTCTTTAATACTTTATGCTGAACACAGCTTTAATGTTTCAACTTTTACCGCAAGAACAATAACTAGCAGTTTATCTGATATACATGGGGCAATAACTGGTGCAATAGCTAGTTTAAAGGGTCCATTGCATGGAGGAGCAAACGAGGAAGTAATGCACATGATGAATAAAATTAAGAAACCTAATAATGCTTTTAAATGGATTAATAAAGCTCTTAAAAACAAAGATGTTGTAATGGGTTTTGGACATAGAGTTTATAAAAAAGGTGATTCAAGAGTGCCTACAATGGAAAAATACTTCAGAAAAGTCGCTACAATAAAAAAAGATAAAAAATTTATTAAAATTTACGACATCGTTAAAGAAGTAATGATAGATAAGAAAAACATCCATCCAAATGTTGATTACCCAACAGGTCCTACTTACCATTTAATGGGTTTTGATACTGATTTTTTCACACCTATTTTTGTAATTTCAAGAATTACTGGTTGGTCTGCCCATATCATGGAACAACATGCTGCGAATAAATTAATTAGACCATTATCAAAGTACAGCGGAGCTAAGCATAGAAAAGTTATGCTTTTAAATCAAAGATAAATTAAAAATTAACTAAAAGCTTCTGTCCAATTACCTTGTGTCGATGCTTTAGAATATTCTGTTGCTCTTCCTTCAAAGAAGTTCATATGTTCAACAGCATTAAGCATGGTATCAAGCCAATTCAGAGGATTTTTTTCAACTTCGTAAATAGGTTCTAAGCCTAATTGAGTTAATCTTCTGTTTGCAATAAACCTAATGTAATCTTTAACTTCTTTTCCAGTTAATCCTTCCATAGGTCCCATTTCAAAAGCTAAATCTATAAATGCATCTTCATGATGAATTATAGTTCTGCATGCTTCGTAAAGTTCTTTTTTTAATTGTGGTGTCCAAATTTCCGGGTTTTCTTTTATGAACTCTTTAAATAATCTTATCATTGAATTACAATGCAAAGTTTCATCTCTTACAGACCAAGTAACTATCTGGCCCATACCTTTCATTTTATTAAATCTTGGAAAGTTAAGCAAAATTGCAAAACTTGCAAACAACTGCAATCCTTCTGTGAAGGCACTGAAAACAGCTACAGTTTTTGCAATATCTTCTTTTGAATTAACGTTAAAATTTTGCATGTAATCATATTTATCTTTCATTTCTTTATATTTCATGAAAGCAGAATACTCTGACTCTGGCATTCCAATAGTATCAAGTAGATGTGAATAAGCAGCAATATGAACTGTCTCCATTGAAGCAAAGGCTGTCATCATCATTAAAACTTCTGTTGGTTTAAAAACTGTTGTGTAATGCCTTAAGTAACAGTTATTAACTTCAACGTCAGCTTGTGTAAAAAATCTAAAAATTTGAGTTAATAAATTTTTTTCTGATTGAGTTAAGTTTTTTTGCCAGTCTCTAACATCATCACCAAGTGGAACTTCTTCAGGTAACCAATGAATTCTTTGTTGTGTTAACCAAGCATCATAGCACCATGGGTATCTAAAAGGTTTATATACTGGGTTTTCAACTAACAAACCGGAATTTTTTGGCTCAATAATTTTAGATTGATTTTTATTTTTAGTTTTTTCTACTACTGACATGATAGACACTCCTCATACTCTGGTTGTTCAGTTTGTTTTTTTGATTTGTAAACATTTGCTGTTACATCTGTTGTACTTGAATCATTCACATTTTCGGCTCTTTGAATAGATTTCGATCTACAATAATAAAGGCTCTTTAAACCTTTTTTCCAAGCCTGGAAGTGGATTTGATGCAAATCTCTTTTATGAATATCTGCTGGAATAAATATATTAATTGATTGAGCCTGAGAAATATGAGGAGTTCTATCCGCTCCTAAATCAACAATCCATCTTTGATCTAATTCAAATGCAGTTTTAAATACATCTTTTTCTTCTTGTGTTAAATAATCTAAATGTGAAACAGACCCTTGATTTGTTGTAATACTTGACCATGTTTCTTCGTCATTTTTTCCATGTTTTTCTAGTATTTTTTCAAGGTACTTATTTTTTACATTAAATGAGCCTGAAAGTGTTTTGTGTGTATAGCTATTAGCGGCGATCGGTTCAATTCCTGGAGAAGTTCCTCCACAAATAATAGATATTGATGCTGTTGGGGCTATTGCAGTTTTATTTGAGAACCTTTCATTAATTCCATAATCAGCTGCATCAGGACAAGGTCCTCTTTCTTCTGCTAAGTCCTTAGATGCTTTATCAACTTGGTTTTGAATATTTTCAAATATTTTTTTATTCCAAACTTTGCTCATTACTGATTCAAATGGAATCATTTTTTTTTGGAAATATGAATGAAGACCCATTACACCTAATCCTACACTTCTTTCTCTAAAGGCAGCATATGTTGCATCGCTAAAAGACTCTGGGGCTTTTTCGATAAAGTCGGTTAATACATTATCTAAAAATCTCATCACATCAGATATAAAATTCTCATCGTCTTTCCACTCATCATATTTTTCTACATTCAAAGATGACAAACAACAAACAGCTGTTCTATCTTTTCCATCTTTATCAATACCTGTTGGAAGAGTTATTTCGCTACACAGATTAGAAGTTTTTACATTTAAACCAGCTAATTTATGATGCTGAGGAATCATCCTGTTAACAGTATCTATAAATACAATATAAGGTTCCCCAGTTTCTATTCTTGCCGTTAACAATCTAATCCATAAATTTCTAGCTGATACTGTTGATTGAACTGATTGATCTTTTGGACTTTTTAATGCCCATTGTTCATCTAGCTCAACAGCTCTCATAAATGCATCTGACACCAAAACTCCGTGGTGTAGGTTTAATGATCTTCTATTAGGATCACCACCTGTTGGTCTTCTCATTTCTATAAATTCTTCAATTTCTGGATGATCTATTGGAAGATAACAAGCTGCAGAACCTCTTCTTAATGAGCCTTGGCTAATTGCCATAGTTAAAGAGTCCATCACTTTAATAAATGGAATTATTCCTGAAGTCTTTCCTACTCTACCAATTTTTTCTCCTATAGATCTTAGATTGCCCCAATAGCTTCCGATACCTCCGCCTTTAGCCGCAAGCCAAACATTCTCACTCCATAAATCTAAAATACCATTTAAACTATCGCCTGCTTCATTTAAAAAACAAGAAATAGGCAAACCTCTTTTTGTTCCACCGTTTGACAAAACTGGTGTTGCAGGCATAAACCAAAGATTACTAATGTAGTTATATAGTCTTTGGGCATGTAAATTGTCATCAGCATAATGACTTGCAACTCTAGCAAATAAATCTTGAAACGATTCATTTGCTCCTAAATATCTATCACTTAATGTTGCTCTACCAAAATCTGTTAGATTGTTATCTTTAGATCTATCAATTTTGATGGTGATACCTTTCGAATTCTGAAATAGTTCAGTATCGTCGTTTAAAGAAAATAAATCTGGTCTTTTATCTTTAGAATACTCTGCTGATTGAGGTGAAAAATCAGAGACAGCCTTTCTTAGTGCATGAGATAAAACTTTGTTCATTTACTTCCTTTTTTATGTAGAACAACTATATGTTGTGTGGTTAAATGGTTAATATACTATATAAATTAGAAATCAACAGAACATATATAGAACACAATATAAAATTATCAATAAAAAAATAAAAAAAATGTAGAAATATTCACATGCAAGAAACAATAAAAATAGATCCTTTTGGTTTTAGAGAATATGACGCAAGGTGGTTATACCCTGATAACATAAATTTGAAGGGAATCGAAAACTTGGGAAAAGGACTAGGATCACAAATTGTAAATCATACAAAAAAAAATGAACCAAGGGTTGTAGTTGGACATGATTACAGATCTTACAGTGAAGAAATTAAATCAGCTTTAAAAAAAGGACTACTTTCAACAGGATGTTTTATTGAAGATGTAGGTTTGTCATTATCACCAATGGTTTATTTTGCACAATTCAATTTAAATGCTGATGCTATTGCGATGGTAACTGCCAGTCATAACGAAAATGGATGGACAGGTGTAAAAATGGGTATCAAAAAAGGCCTAACTCATGCACCAGATGAAATGAAAGAATTAAAAGATATCACTTTAAATCAAAAATTCATCAAAGGACAAGGAAAAGAGAAGCAAATTAATAATTTTCAGCAAATTTATAAAGAAGATTTAATTAATAATAATAAAATAAATAAAAAAATAAAAGCTGTAGTTGCTTGTGGAAATGGTACAGCTGGTATATTTGCACCAGATATTTTAAAAGGAATTGGATGTGAGGTGATAGAATTAGATTGTAATCTAGATTTTACTTTTCCGAAATATAACCCAAATCCAGAAGATTTAGAAATGTTACATGCTATTTCAAAAGCAGTGAAAGATAATAATGCAGATATAGGATTTGGATTTGATGGAGATGGTGATCGTGTTGGAGTAATAGATAATAATGGTAATGAAATATTTTCAGATAAAATTGGTCTAATAATTGCAAGAAATTTATCTGAAAAATACCAAGGATCAAAATTTATAGTTGATGTAAAATCTACTGGACTTTATGCAAAAGATGAAAAGCTTTTAACAAATAAATGTGAAACAATATATTGGAAAACTGGACATTCTCATATTAAAAGAAAGGTTAATACAGAAAAAGCCTTAGCTGGATTTGAAAAAAGTGGTCATTTCTTTTTCAATCAACCTTTAGGTTATGGATATGACGATGGTATCAATTCTGCTATTCAAGTATGTTATTTACTAGATAATCAGAATAAAAAAATGAATGAAATTATAAGTGAATTACCAAATACCTTTCAATCACCAACTATGGGGCCTTTTTGTAAGGATAATGAAAAATATCGAGTTGTTGAAGATTTAGTCATAGAAATTAAAAATTTACAAAACGATAAAATTAAAATTGATGGGCAAGAAATATCAGAAATTTTGACTGTTAATGGCATCAGATTTTCATTTAATGATGGATCTTGGGGCTTGATAAGAGCTTCATCAAATAAACCATCTTTAGTTATAGTTACTGAAAGCCCATCTTCAGAAAATAGAATGAAAAAAATATTTAGTTTTATTGATGATTTGCTTCAAAAAACTGGAAAAATAGGTGAATACGATCAGAAGATTTAAACTTAAGATTCAATTATTACGAGCTTATTTGATTTTAACGAATCATATACAGTATTTAGTGAGGTGATAGAGGGAGACTAATATCACCTCATCCCTCTAAATATTAAAATATCTAAGTATAAAAATTGTACCTATAAAATAAAGGAAAATACCGAATAATCTTTGTGCTTTAACTTTATTCATATTGTGAACTGTATTTGCTCCAACCCTAGCCATAAAAGTTGTGATTGGAATAAAAATTAAAAAAGCTGGAATATTAACAAAGCCTAAACTTAAAGGTAAATCAGCATTTAAATATAAACCTGAGATAAAAAAACCTGTGGCTCCAAATAAAGATATCATAAAGCCGATACCTGATGAACATCCTATTGCAACATTTATTGGATATCCAAAATATCTTAAAATTGGGACATTCATCATTGCACCTGTTATTCCCATTGGAGCACATATGATACCAGATATAAATCCAAAAAAAGTTTTCTTTATAAAGGTTACATTTGTTTTTATTTGCTTTGTTTCATTTTTCAACAAAAGATAAGCTCCAAAGAAAAAGACAATTAATGAAAAAAATAAAAGAAGAGATTTGGTGTTTAAGAAAGCTGTTAAAATAGTTCCTATCATTACTCCAACAACTACAAAAATTCCATAATTGAATACAATATTAAAATCAAATGCTTTATTTTTTTTATGGGCCAATACTGATGACAAAGATGTTAAAATCGTTATTGAAAAAGAAGTTCCAACAGACAAGTGCATTAAATAGGTTTTGTCTATATTTAAATATTCGAATATAAAAAATAAAAAAGGAACTGTTATTAATCCTCCACCAATACCAAATAAACCTGCAAAAAAACCAGCAACTGCTGCTGTTGGTACCATTAATAAAATAATAAAAATGTTCTGATTTGATAAAATTTCGTTAATCAATTTGACCTGTGGGTTGGGTTACATGGTTTAATTTAACTTTATCCAAAATGTGGTTCACTTTTTGAATATCTGCATCCCTAACACACATATTTTCACTTAAATATCTTTTCCAAAAATTAGACCCTGTTTGTCCATGGAATAAACCTAAAGTATGTCTCATAACTTGATTAACTCTAGTGCCTTTTTTAATTTCATTTTTTAAATATATTACAAGTTTTTCAACTACTTCCTGTCTTGAAGGCACATCATCATTACTAAAAATTTCTTTTTCAATATCGGCTAATAAGTAAGGAGAATGATAAATTGATCTACCAATCATAACACCATCAACTTTTTTTATGTGATCTTTAATTTGTTCTGAAGATGTTATTCCACCATTAATTATAATATCTAATTCTTTAAAATCTTCTTTGAGTTTATAAACCATTTCATATTTTAAAGGAGGTATATTTAAATTTTGTTTAGGTGTGAATTTTCCTAACATTGCTTTTCTAGCATGTATGATAAAAGTTTTTACTCCAGTAGATTTAAGTATATTTATAAAATTATGTAGATGTTCGTAATCTTCAACTTGATCATACCCAATTCTGGTTTTTACTGTAACTGGCAAATCTGTTTTAGTTTGCATTTCACATAAACAATCAGCTACCAAATTTGGCTCTTTTATTAGGCATGCACCAAATTTATTTTTTTGGACTTTTTTACTAGGACATCCTAAGTTTAAATTAATTTCATCGTATCCAAATTCTTCTCCAATTTTTGCCGCATTAGACAATAATTTTGGAGATGAACCACCTAATTGAAGCGCAACAGGTTTTTCTTCTAAATTAAAAGAAAGTAATTTTTGTCTATCTCCCCTATCTATAGCTTCAGAAACAATCATTTCGGTATACAGAAGAACATTTTTACTTATTAAACGTAAAAAATATCTTTCATGCTTGTCAGTACAATCCATCATTGGAGCAACTGAAACTTTTCTATTCATGATTTAAGATTAATATCTTATTTTTTTAACTATTTGAAGATTCCTTATCAGCTTGTTCATCTGCTTG
>CACACV010000007.1 GCA_902531025.1 uncultured Pelagibacteraceae bacterium
TTATTACATCCGCTTGATGTATTTTTAACTCATATTCCATGGTGGTTTACTATGTCAATATTTGTTGCTATTGGCTATTTTACAGTTGGTTTAAGATTTGCTTTCATCACAGCTTTACTTTTGCTTTTTATTGGAGCCTGTGGAATTTGGACACAGTCGATGATAACTTTATCCTCTGTCTTGGTTTCAGTTTTTTTATGTTTTGCCTTAGGAGTGCCCTTGGGAATAATAGCTTCTTACAATGAAAGATTTAGAAATATTCAAAATGTTGTTTTAGATGCAATGCAAACACTTCCTTATTTCTGTTACTTAATTCCTGTTCTAATGTTTTTTGGAGGTGGTATTGTATCTGCTGTATTAGCAACAGTAATTTATTCAATTCCTCCAATCATAAGACTAACCTCTTTGGGCCTAACTCAAGTTTCTGGTACTTATTCTGAAGTATCAAGATCTTTTGGAGGAACTTTGCTTCAAACATTAAGTAAAGTTAAGTTTCCTTTAGCTGTCCCAAGTTTAGTAATAGGTTTTAATCAGACTGTTATTATGGCTTTTGCTATGCAAATTGTTACACCTTTAATAGGTGGTAAAGGACTTGGTCTCGAAGTTTTTAATGGATTAGCTAGATCTGATACAGGAAGAGGATTGGCAGCTGGTATTGGGATAGTTTTGCTAGCAATTATAATCGATAGAATAAGTCTTGCTTGGACAAAAAAACAAAGAATAGCTTTAGGTTTAGCAAAAAATTAAAATGAGCAAAGAAAAGGGTCTCCCTTTAACAAGTTCTCATTGGGGCACTTATAGAGCGAAAGTCAAAGATGGAAAAGTGCAAGAACTTATAGGGTGGGAACACGATAAAGATCCATCGCCAATTGGCCCTGGTATTCTAGATATTCATGACGGTCCTACGCGTATAGACTCACCTATGGTAAGAAAAAGTTGGTTAGAAGATGGACCTGGAAGCAATAATGAACTTCGAGGAACTGATCCATTCATAGAAGTCGGTTGGGAAAAAGCAGAAGAACTTGTTGCAGATGAATTAAATCGTGTAAAAAAAACATATGGGAATGCGTCCATTTATGGTGGGTCTTATGGGTGGGCAAGCGCAGGTAGATTCCACCACGCTCAAAGTCAGCTTCATAGATTTTTAAATTGTATAGGAGGTTACACCCGATCAAAATTTACCTATAGTTTTGCTGCTGCAGAAGCAATGGTCCCTCATATACTAGGGAGTTATCGCGCTTACCTTGATACGTGTACTAGCTGGGATTTAATAAATAAAAATACAGAACTATTTCTTTGTTTTGGAGGAATTCCATTAAAAAATGGTCAAATTTCCCAAGGTGGAACTGGAAATCACTATCAAAGAAAAAATCTTTTTGAGGCTGCAAATTCTGGAATAGAATTTGTAAATATTAGTCCTCTAAAATCAGATCTTATAGAAGATGCTCGAGGTGAATGGATTAAAGCAAGACCAAATACTGACACAGCACTTATGCTTGGATTGGCTCATACTCTTCATGTAGAAGGTTTAAGTGATAAAGAATTTTTAAATAAATATACCGAAGGTTTTGAAAAATTTTTACCTTACCTATTAGGAACTTATGATGGTTTTGAAAAAAATGCCGAATGGGCAGCTAATATTTGTAATATTCCATCATCAAAAATAAAAGAGCTTGCTCATAAGATTTCATCTAAAAGGACTATGATATCAGTGAGCTGGTCTTTGACTCGTCAGGACCATGGGGAACAACCTTTTTGGATGGCAATAATGTTAGCTTCAATGGTTGGGCAAATTGGTTTACCTGGTGGAGGTTTTGGTTTTGGATATAGTGCCACTAACTATATTGGAGGTCAATTCAAAGTTTTACCTGGAGCCGCCTTTCCTCAGACAGATAATAAAATAGAAAATTTTATTCCAGTCGCTAGAATTAGTGATTTGTTACTTAAGCCAGGTGAAAAATTTGATTTTGATGGAAGAACTTATGTATATCCAGATACTAAAATAGTTTATTGGGCAGGAGGAAATCCATTTCATCATCATCAAGATTTAAACCGTTTAATAAAAGCTTGGGAAAAACCTGATACCATTATATCTAATGAATGGTGTTGGAATACTCTTGCTAAAAGATCTGATATTGTATTGCCTTGTACAACTCCACTTGAACGAGGTGACATTATGATGACCCCTAGAGATCCATATGTTGTATCAATGTCTAAATTAGTTGAGCCTCACGGCAAAGCAAAGAATGACTATGAAATTTTTACAGGTATAGCAAAAAAGATGGGTGTAGAGAAAAAGTTTACTGAAGGACGAAATCAAGAAGAATGGCAAAAATGGATTTATAAACAAACTTTAGAACGTGCAGCTGCTGCTAATATAAAAATACCAAGTTATGAAAAATTCAGAGAAGAAAAATGGTTCAAAATTGAAGACCCTTCAGAACCAACACTAATGCTTAAAGATTTTAGGGAAGATCCTATAAAAAATCCCCTGAATACACAAAGTGGGAAAATTGAGATTTTTTCTCAAACTGTATCTGACTTCGAATATGATGATTGCCCAGGTCATCCAGTATGGATAGAACCTTGTGAATGGTTAGGTCAAAAAAATAAAAAATTCCCTCTTCATTTAATTTCTAACCAACCTAAAAATAAGTTACATAGTCAAATGGATCATGGAAAATATAGTAAATCTTTTAAAATTAAAGATAGAGAACCTGTAGAAATAAATCCTATTGATGCGAAAAAACGTAATTTGAAAAATGGAGACATTGTTAAATTATTCAATGACAGAGGAGCATGTCTTGCCGGTGTAATAGTTGAGGAAAAAGTTATGCCAGGTGTAGTACAAATTAGTACAGGAGCTTGGTATGATCCAGAAAATCCAGATAAACCGAATAGTATGTGCAAGCACGGTAATCCTAATGTTCTAACTCGTGATAAAGGAACATCTAAACTTGGACAAGGTCCAATTGCTCATTCTTGTCTTATTGAAATGGAAAAATATAAAGATAAACTTCCTAAAGTAACTGCACACGAACCTCCTAAAATTATTAGAATGGATTCAATTTAAATTAAAAAAAATGAATATATAATGGGAAACCTTCAAGAATTATCTGATCTTAACAAAACGATTAAAATAAGCGCTCGTAGATTTGAAGAATCTCCCTATATTCAAAGAACGTACAGTCCTGAAATGGTTCGTGGAGTATATGCTGGTAGGTATTTTCCAATGACAATCGGAGAAGATCCTATAAAAAAATATTGGTTACTTAGACAGAAAGCTCTTATCTTTGACGTTCCAGAAAAACCAATTGAAATATCTGGACCTGATACAATACCCTTTTTAGATAAAGTAATGACAAGAAAAGTATCTACAATAAAAGAAGGTAGAGGTTATTATTCTCTAGCTTGCACTCCACAAGGTGGAATTTTTATGGATGGTGTATTGTTTAAATTTAAAGAAGATAAGTTTTGGTATGTTCAGGCAGATGGTCCTTTTGAAGATTGGCTTATAGCTCACAGTTCTAACTTTAATGTTAAAATTTCTGATCCAAAATCTAGAGTTTTGCAAATTCAAGGTCCAGCTTCAATTGATATAATGAAATCTGCATCAAAAGGAAAAATTGATGAAAAAATGAAGTATTTTAGATCAGGTTTTTTTGATATAGGAGGACAAAATCTCTATGTCTCCAGAACTGGATTTACAAATGAACTAGGTTTTGAGATTTATTCTGATGGTTTTAAAACTGATCACATAGCACTTTGGGATCATCTAATGACATGTGGAAAACCTTACGGTATGGAATTTTCAGCAGCACGCGCGATGACAATAAGAAGAATTGAAGGTGGAATTTTTGGAAACTTAACAGATATTGATACAACAATTACACCTTTTGAAGCTGGTCTTGAGTTTTGTGTAAATATGGAAAAAGGTGATTTTATTGGACGTGATGCTTTAGCAAACAAAGATAGAAGAACTTGTCTATTCGGAATAACATGTAAAAAAGAAACTCCAGTTTCAGGAAGCAAAGTTATTGATGAAAACAAAGTTGTTGGTCACATAACAGCTGGAGTTCAATCTCCAACGTTACAAATTGGAATAGGTTATGTAAGATTTTACAAACCAAGTGATTGGCCTGGACGTGAATTAATATTTAAATTACCAAATGGCAATTCTCATAAAGGAAACATAGTTGAACTTCCTTTTTTTGATCGTGAAAAAAATATTGTTCGAGGTATAGATAGAAAAATACCATCAATACCAAAATAATAATTTGAAAAATAAAAAAAATATTTTTAACTCTTTTAGTTTATAAATATTCTAAACTGAAACAATTAACCGCACTTTTAATTAAAAAAATAGGAATTTTATGTGGATTTATAAAGTTTACATAGAGGTATTTTTTGAATTAAAATACATTTTTTAATTAATTAAAGAGGGAAAATATATGAAGTTATCAAAAACTATATCAGCTCTGATATTGTCTTTTATTTTGATACTTGGAAGTTTTGGAACAGCAAATGCTAAAAGGTTAACAGCTGCTGTTGCTGACTGGACAGGTGGAGAGATTACATGTCAAGTAGCTGTTAGTATGCTAGAAGAAGAACTAGGATACAAAGTTAAAAGAGTAGTATTTCCATCAGGTACAGGTTTATGGGAAGCTATCGCAGCAGGTGAAATAGACTTTGCTTGTGAAAGTTGGCCAAGTTACGCGGAAGCTGACACTGTAATGATGAAAGGTCCACTAATATATGATGGTAAGACTATGTTTAATTATGAAGGTGATGGAAGTGTAAAACTTCTAGGTACATCTGGAATAATTGGTCTTTCTGATTATTTCATTCCTAGATATGCAGCCGAAAAATATGGCATAAATTCTTGGAAAGATTTAAACAAACATAAAGACAAATTTGCAACAATTGAATCTGGAAAAAGAGGAAGATTAATTGCTTGTCCTGTAGCAGGTTGGAACTGTCATGACCAAAAAAGACTTGATCTTTTAGGAATAGATTTCCAAGCTGATGAATTAGGAACAGAAGCAGCAGCAATTGCAGAGGCAGTAGCAGCTTATGAAAGAAAAGAACCTTTCCTATTATATCTTTGGGAGCCTCATTGGTTCTTTGGAGCGTATGACATGGTTGGTGTAGGTCTTCCTGATCATAAAACTTGCGACTCATTTACTGAAGCAAATAACTGGAAAGATTGTGGTACGGCAGCATGGCCAGCAACTGGTTGGGCTAAAGACTACACATTTAACTATGGTAACCCAGATACCTTTGCTAAAGCGGAGCATGCAAAAGCAGCTGAATTTTTTACAAAAATGAAATTCGATAACGCTGATCAAGCTGTGATGCTAGTTGAAGTAAAACAAAAAAATAGAGATTTAAAAGAAGTAGTTAAAGAATGGAAAGATGCTAATCCTGATAAATGGAGAAGTTGGATTCCTAATTAATTCTTAAATTTTTAAATTTATAAAAAGGGCTTTGTTTACAAAGCCCTTTTTTTTTGCAAAAAATTGATATTTATGAAAAAAAATATTGAAAACGTTACTATTATTGGAACAGGAGTAATTGGTGCAGGTTGGATTATTAGATGCTTAGCTCACAATAAAAAAGTTGTGGCATATGATAAAGACTTAAAATTAAAAAATAAATTAATAGCAGAAATAAAAAGAACTTGGCCTTATGTTAAAAAATTATTTAATAAAAAAAAAATCAATTTAAAAAATTTTACATACGTTACCTCAATAGAAGAAGCTTTAAAAAAGGCAGATTTTATACAAGAATGTGCTACAGAAAATTATTCAGTTAAGACTAAATTGATGGCTATCATTGAAAAATATGCGAAACCAAATGCAATTATTTCATCAAGCTCGTCAGGATTACTCCCTACAAAAATATATTCTAAATGTAAAAATCCTGCGCGAACAATGATTGGTCACCCCTTTAATCCAGTCTATATGTGCCCTGGAGTTGAAATTGTACCTGGAAAAAAAACAAAAAAGAACTTTTTAAATAAAGCTAATAAGTTTTACAAATCAATATCAATGAACCCAATCATGTTAAAAAAAGAATTGCCTGGGTATTTGGCAGATAGGCTCCAAGAAGCTTTGTGGAGAGAAGCCTTACACATAGTAAATGAAGGATACGCATCTACTAAAGATTTAGATAGATCAATAGAAGATGGACCTGGTCTGAGGTGGTCGTTAATGGGAACATTTTTAACTTTTCATTTAGCTGGAGGTAAAGCGGGCATGAAACATATGTTAGAACAATTTGGTCCTGCTCTGAAATTACCTTGGACTAAACTTAAGGCACCAAAACTTACTAATAAATTGTCATCTAGGATAATAGCTGGAACAAAACAACAAGCTAAAGGAAAGTCTGTTTTAATGATATCAAATATTAGAGATGAATATTTAGTAAATCTTCAGAAATTAAGGAAAAAATACGAAAATAAGATAAGAAAATAATTAGTGACTCAAATTAATAATTTAGATGACATAGTAAGAAATGGGCTTTGTATTGGGTGTGGACTCTGCCAGAGTATTTCTGGAAAAGATTGTATTGAAATTTCCATGTCTCCAAAAGGAAGATTAGAACCTAAAGAAGTAAAAAACATATCTTCTGAAACATTTAATAAAATATTAAATGTTTGTCCTGGAGTTGTTGTTGAAGGACTTTCCAAAGAGCATGTTGATACAAATACAAAATATGATTTGTTATGGGGATATTATTTAGAATTATTTTATGCTTGGTCCACAGATAAAAGAATTAGATTTGAAAGTTCAACTGGTGGACTGTTAAATGGTTTATCTCTTTATTTGTTAGAGTCAAAGAAAGTAAATTTTATACTACATACTGCTACAAATCCAAAAAAGCCTATGAGAAGTGTTTCTAAATTTAGTTACAATAAAGATGATCTATTAAATTCAAATAGTTGTTCAAGATATGGGCCCGCTTCTCCTTTGGATAGGTTTCATGAAGCCCTGAACTTAAAAGAACCTTTTGCGTTTGTAGGTAAGCCTTGTGATATCGGCGCTATAAGACAATTATCTAAATCAGATGATAGAGTAAATAAGTTTTGTAAATATTTATTAACGTTAGTTTGTGGTGGTTCTACAGAATTTACAAAATCTCAAGACTTTATAGAAAGTTTTAAAGTTAAAGAAGATGAATTATCTATTTTTAGATATAGAGGTTTTGGAAATCCTGGAAAAATGTATATCAAAACAAATGATGGAAGAGAGTTTGATAAAGAATATAATTCTTTTTGGGGAGAAGAGTCTACCTGGAGAGTACACTTCAGATGTAAAATTTGTCCAGATGCAATTGGTGAAAGTTCTGATATCGCAGCTTTAGATACTTGGCGAGGAGGTTCTCCAGAAGGAGAAGATGAAGGTTTTAATGCTACAATTGTTAGAACGAAAAAAGGACTAGAATTATTATATGACGCAATAGAAGCAGGTTATATTAAAAAAGGTGATGATCTTGTAATTGATGATATTAATGATTTTCAACCTCATCAGGTAAATAAAAAAATCTCTGTTTATGCAAGACATAAAGGTATGAAAAAACAAAATATACCAACTATTTCTACAGATGGATTAAGAATAAAAGAATTATATGATTTAAATTCTAAGGAGTTTAATTTGAAGGAAGAAGAAGGTATTAGTAGTAGAGTTAATAAAATTTGATGAAAAATTCGTTAAAAAATAAAAAAATTATTATTTCTGCAGGTGCTTCGGGTATTGGTTGGGCTGCTACTAAAATTTTTCTTTCTAGGGGTGCCACTGTTTATCTTTGCGACATAGATGATAAGTCTCTAAATAAAATAAAAAAACACCCTCTAAATAATAAAAAACTATTTGCTTATGAATGTGATGCATCAGATGAAGATGATGTTTCTGACTTTTTCAATCAAATTAAAAAAAAAACAAAAAAAATTGATGCATTAATTAATAATGTTGGAGTTGCGGGACCAACTGGAACTTTAGAAAAATTAAATTCAGAAGACTGGGAAAAAACTTTAAAAATAAATGTTATCAGCCATTTTTATTTTAACAAAATAGCCATACCAATGTTAAAAAAAAATAAAGGTGGGTCAATTATAAATTTATCTTCTGGTGCGGGGATTATGGGTTTTCCTCTAAGATCACCGTACGCAGCTAGTAAATGGGCAGTTGTAGGAGTGACAAAAACCTTAGCTATGGAATTAGGTAAACACAAAATAAGAGTAAACGCTATTTGTCCAGGGACAATAAAAGGTGACAGAATGGTTAGAGTTATTAGAGATAAATCAAAGTTTACGAGAATTTCTAAGAGTACTATTGAAAAAGAATTTATATCAATGGCATCAATGAATTGTTGGATATCAGAAGAAGATATAGGAAAAATGTGTAGTTTTTTAATTTCTGAGGACTCAGCAAGAATATCTGGTCAAATCATTGGTGTTGACGGAAATGCAACTAGATTAGATTAGATTAATTCAATTATCTAGTATTTATAAACTCAATTAAATTATCTGTGATCTGATCTGGACCTTCTATTAAAAAAGAATGTTTTAATTTTGGTAAAATTACTAGTTTTGAATTTTTAATTTGATTAGCCATATTTTCATTATGTTTAGGTGTACAACCACCATCATTTTCACCTGTCATCAATAAGCATGGCTTAAAAATATCTTTAAGCCAAGGAAACATTTCTGTTTTTGCATAAATTTTAAATACATTTAAAAAAACTTCTGGATCAGTTTCAATTACTTGATCTAATCTTCTCTTAACTAAATCTGGATAATTTTTAATAAATTCGTCAGTAAACCATCTATTTGTTAATTTTTGCAAAGTTTTTTCTATACCATTTTTTTCCATTTCATTAATTACACTCCAGACTTTTTTTGAATCTTCTTCAGATCTACCTGCTACAGTAGAAAGCATTCCTACAGATAAAACTTTTTCAGGATATTTTTTTGCATATGCGGGTGCAATCATGCCTCCCAATGAATGACCGGCAAAATGTGCTTTCTCAATATTTAAATTTTCTCTTATTCTTTCTAAGTCTAAAACTAAATCTTCTAGACTGAAATTTTTATTAGTAACAGGTGATTTACCATGGCCTCTTAAATCATACGTTATAACAGTAAAATTTTTTGATAGTTTTGGAACAATAAATCTCCAAGCATCCTCGGCAGCACCTATACCATGAGTCAGAAATATTGCAGGTCCAGATCCAATTATTGAATAATTACAATCTAAAGCTTCAGTTGCCATTATCAGGCGACTTGGACATTAGTTTTTTTAAAATAAGGTATTATTTCTTCACTCATTCTATACATTGAATCAATTAGATCTTTCTGATTTTGACCAAAACTAGAACTAACAATAATTTCATCAACACCTGTCTCGGCATAAACGCTTAATTTATCTATCATTTCATTAGCTGGACATATGAGTAAATTTTTTTTCATTTCTTCGAAAGTTTGATTTCTAGACAAAGGTTCAACTTCTCCATTTTTGACTTTTCCTGGACCTGTGAACATATTGTCAAATCTTTTATAATATTCATATGCCATTTTATTTTTCTCTTCTGCATCATTTTCATCTTTAGCCAAATAAGCCATTCTCTGCATAGATAATTTAAGCAACTTTCCTTGTTCTCCAAAAATTTCACAGCCTTCTTTGAAGGCATTCACTCTTTGAATTAAAAGTTCTTTAGTTCCAGATAATACAGTAGATTGTACATGAAAGCCTCTTGCGGCAGAATCCTTAATACTGTTTAAATCCATTGCAGCAATCATTAATTGAATAGGATTGCTTATTGGTCTTGGCATTATAGTTATTGACTCAAAGTTATAAAATTTTCCTTTAAAAGATACTTCTTTGTCTTTCAGTAATAATTGTAAAACTTCTAAAGACTCTATAAATTTTTCTTTTGATATTTCTATTGGGGTTCCTAAACTCTTCATTTCCCATGCAAAAGCTCCTCTTCCAACTCCTAAGATTAATCTACCTTCAGTTAAAATATCAGCTGTTGATACTTCGCCTGCATAAGTTCTCATATCATGCAAGGGAAGAACTGCTATACCTGTAGTAATTTTAATTTTTTTTGTTAAAGAAGCTATTTTAACTGCCATTTGCAAAGGTGAAGGCATCATTAAAATATTTACTAAATGATGTTCTGGAATTGAAACAGTTGAGTATCCAAGTTTTTCAGCCAAAACTGCTTGTTCCAACATATTGTCAAAATGAATTTTTGATCCAATTTTTGGATCAGGCATATAACTAGTTAAAAAATGATTAAAATCCATTTTTTAATTCTAACATTTTAAGCATTATTTGCATTATCATTTATTCGCTTATTTATTTTAATAGCTCTATAATATTTTTATCTAATTTTTTTTCGAAATTTTTATCATTGCCCGGATTAGCAGCACAATGTCCAAAAGATGAATCAATAGGCCTTAAAGATGATTTGGCAATATATTTATTTTCATATTCATTATCTTTTGTTCTAAAATAAAGATCTTGGTTACATGGCATCAAAATTGTTTTTGCTCTTATCGATTTAAGCGCTTTAATATAATTATTATTATACTTGGGTCCTATACTTATATCGTTTAGTTGCCACGTTTTAAGTTTCGATAATAAATTATTTGCATCCCAATTTTTTGCATGATCATTTGCCCAATCCTTAAGCAATTCATCAGAATTTTTATAACCTAATTTTTTATAAAGCTTTTCTCTATAAAAATCCTGGGAAAATGCCCAGCCTGCATAGACACGTCCAAAAGCTTTTAAACCTTCGATAGGTTGTTTTTTATAATTACCTTTATTCCAATTTTTATCAGCTATAAGTGCAGCCTTTACTCCTTCCAAAAAAACATGATTATGAATTGATGTTTTTGATGATGCGCAAAAAGGAAGAATTGCTTTAACCATATTTGGGAACTGTGCAGCCCACTGATATGATTGACAGCCTGCCATTGACCATCCTGTAACTAAAGCTACCTTTCTTATTTTTAATTTTTCAGTAATAAGTTTATGCTGGCAATAAACATTATCCCATAAAGTTATGGTTGGAAATTTTGAACCAAACTGTTTTTTTGTAGAATTACTTGGAGAAGATGATAGGCCGTTACCAAACATATTAATTGATACAATAAAATATTTACTTGGATTAATAGCTCTATTTTTCCCTATGTATCCTTCGTTTCTAATGTGGCTACCAGTATAAAACGTTGGAAGAATAATAACATTTGAACGATCTTTATTTAATTTGCCGTAAGTCTTATAAGTTAATTCTGCAGATTTTAAAATTTTACCAGATAAAAGTTTTATATTTCCTAATTTAAACTTTTCATAATTCTGCATGAATTAATAAAGTCTAAGATATTCTTTCACTTCCCAATCTGTGACAGCTTGATGGTAACGTTCCCACTCATCGTTCTTATAAGATATAAAGGATTTTTTCATTACAGGACCAAGTACTTCGTCTGATAATTTATTATTTTTTAGTGCTTCAACAGCTTGAAGTAAATTTTTTGGCAATCTTTTAATACCTAATTTTTTAAATTCTTTTTCTGTCATTTGATATAAATCTTGATCTGTTGGTTTTCCAGGATCTATTTTATTTTTTATTCCTTCTATTGCAGAAGATATTGTCATGGCTAAAGCAAGGTATACGTTCATTGTCATATCAGCAGCTCTATTTTCAATACAATATCTATTTTGAGGCAAACGAAATTGTGCAGACCTATTATTATGACCATAAGTAATATTTGTAGGTGCCCAAGTTACAGTTCCACCTTCAAATCCACCTACTCTTGGAACAAGACCATTGTAAGAGTTAACTGTAGAACATGTAATTGCAGTTAGTGCTTCAGAATTTTTCATTAATCCTCCTACAGCATAACTTGATTGTTTAGACCAACCTTTACCATCGGTAAAAATATTTTTTCCATTTTTATTTACATCTTCCATCGAAAAATTTATGTGAGCTCCAGAACGCCAGTCCCCTATTGTTGGTTTTGGCATAAATGTAATAAACATATTATTTTTTTTAGCTATTTCTTTCAAAAGGACTCTTAGGAAAACCAATCTATCAGCCATTTCTAATAAATTTGTATAGTGAAAATCTAATTCAAATTGTGAATAAGCACCTTCTGCAACAACATCATGTAAATTCCAACCAAGCTCTTCAAGGATATCAATTAATTCTTTTAAAAAATGCATTGAGTCTAATGAGTATTCAACATCATATCCAAAAGCTTGTCTTCTTGGTCTTATGCCATTTATAGGATCGCTATCTATAGCTTTAATTGGTTTGCCATCTTCTCCGTATTTCATAGCAATGAATTCCGGTTCAATTCCGCACATTCCTTTGTAGCCTAAATCTTGAGCTTTTTGCATTGCTCGCTTTAATGCTTGTCTGGGACAAACATTATAAGGCTTCCCTTCCCAATAAAGATCAGCAAAGATTATTGCCATTGTTCTATCCCACGGACAAATATAAACAGAATCTAAATCAGGTAACATTATTTGATCAGAGTCTGCAGGTGTTAATTCGGGAACAAAAGAAATAGAATGTACTGCAAATTGAGGACCCTTTCCAAGACACAAAGGTTCAAAATCACTCATCGGTACAGGTTTGGTTTTTGGAATACCGTGTAAATCTATCCAGCTTGACAGAACATATTGAACTCCAGCAGCTTTGAGTTTTTTATGAATAGAAGGAATTTTTTTTCTATTTCTTTCTACTGCTTCTTTAAAACTTTCATAATATATCTTATTTTTCATACGCTAATTATTTTGGCATATCTTCCGGGTCAATTCCAGGAACAAATGTAATGCCTGCTTTTTGTTTCCAATCATGAGGATATGCAGCATAAAATATTACACACTTTTCATCACATTCGTAAGCGATATGGTTATCCTTTGGTATATAGAGAACGTCTCCAGGGTTGCAAACGTAAGACTCGCCATCACATGTAAGTCTAAAAGTTCCTTCCATACAGTAAATTATTTCATCACATGTTAGATCCCAAGGAACCGAAACTTTGTTTAAAAAATTTAACCCTCCACACATTGTGTCACTAACTTTACTTGTCACAAAAGGTTTAATGTATGATTTTCCTGGTTCTAAAGTATGAAGCCTATGTTCAATATCTTTAAATTTATAAAGTTGTGGCTTATTAGACATGATAATCCTTTCAGTTTTATATTTTTATTGGTTCGTTTAATTCTACTTTGTACCCATCTGGATCTTCGCAAAAAGCTATTACTCTAGTTCCATGTTTCATTGGACCGGGTTTACGAGTAATGTTAACTCCTAATTTTTCAAGATCTTCGCAAGCTTTATAAACATCTGGAGTTTCTATACAAATATGACCCCATCCATTTCCTTTATCGTAATCTTCTTTTTGATCCCAGTTATGAGTTAATTCTAGACATGGTGATTCATTTTCTAATCCATAGCCAATGAATGCATTAGTAAATTTTCCATCAGGATAATCTGTTTTTCTTAAAACTTTCATACCCAAAGTTTTACAATAAAAATTAAATGAATTTTCTAAATCTTTAACTCTTATCATTGTGTGGGCCAATCTATATCCATCATTTACATTATTAGACATTTATTTTTCCTTTCATTAATTTTGAATTTTTCATTGACTGAATAATTAGTTTTTGAAATGCTTTAACTCCATCTTCCCAATGAGGTGATAATAGACCACCTTCGTTTGATGCTGGAGAAGATCTTCCTTCTTGAAGTCTTTCACACATTTCATGATCCTCCTTATGGACACTCCACCATATCTTTTTAGTAATATCAATGTCTTCCTTCGACATTTTTGATCCATCTACAGTGTATATTATTCTTTTTTGAATAGTTGTGTTTGGATTGATTGGAATATTTAGATAAACACCAACTTGATTGGGATAATATGTTCCAATAATAAAATTTGGAAAAAGTGATAAATATTTTGAAGAAACTGACAACGCTTTACTATTTTTACTGTCTTCTTCTTTAACATCTACTCCACTTCCATAGCACATTCCATCGACTATAGTGTAATGATCTTTTAGAGGTTGGTTTGTCGTAGTTTTATGAACAAACTGTACATGATAAGGTTCAATAAAATTTTCAATTAAAAATTTCCAGTTTGTATTAATTTTTCCAAAATCTAATGTTGCTGTGTACTTTAATTTATTAAAATCTAAGTCTTTAAATTTTGAAAATAATGGTTTTGCATATTCTATAAATTTTTTTGCTTTTCCATTTAAATTTATAAAAATCCAATCGTTCCAAATATGAATTCTTATTGGTTTTAAACCATGCTCTTTAAAATTAAATCCTTTAGGTTTGTGATTATTTGTTCCACCAATATGTGGAGCTGCTTTCAAATTGCCTTGAAGATCGTAAGACCATGCGTGATAAGGGCAACGAATAAGTTTGCCAATATTTTTTTTTTCATTAACTAATTTTAAACATCTGTGACTGCAAACATTATGAAAAGCTTTGATTTCTTCATTTTCATTTTTAATTATTAAGATTGGTTTTCCAGCAATAAATATCGGTTGTACATCCCCTGCTTTTTTAAACTCATGGACAAATCCTACAAACAACCATCCATTTGATAAAACTGTATCACATTCTTTTATCCAAAAATCATTGTCTGTATATGATTTTGCTGGAAGTCCAAATATTGTATTTTTATTTTTTGGAGTTTTAATCCCAATGTTTTTTTTGTTTACCCGCATATTAAACCTTACATTCCGAATTTATTTGCGAAATAACTAGATTTCAATAAAATATATCTTCATATATTGTGATTTAATTAATGGATTATCCAAGTGAATTTAGAAAAAACTTATAGAGGATATAATCAGGCCAAAAAACCAGAGTATGACAAAATAATTTCTCATACAGATTATGGTACTCCCGCAGGAGAATATCTAAGAAGATACTGGCAGCCAGTAGCTCTTTCATCTGAGGTTACAAATACTCCTTTAGAAATACGTATACTGGGAGAAGATTTAGTTATTTTTAAAACTACAAAAAATAAAATAGGACTTGTACATAAGCATTGTACACATAGAAGAGCTTCTTTAGTTTTTGGAAAAACTGAATCAAAAGGAATAAGATGTTGTTACCATGGTTGGTTATTTTCTACCGATGGTGAAATATTAGAAACACCTGGTGAAGATCCTGAGTCAAAACAGGCTCAATTAGTAAAGGATAAATTTAAGTTAGGTGCTTATCCAATTAAAGAATTTAATGGAATAGTATTTGCATTTTTAGGACCACCAGAAAAAATACCTGAGTTTCCTCATTATGATTCCTATGAAATTCATTATGATAAAAGAAGTCCTTATAAAATTAAATATAATTGTAACTGGATACAGGTACTCGATGCAATAATGGATCCTGTTCACACATCTTTTCTCCATGGCCAAAGCTCTGGTATACAATTTTCAGAAGGATTTGGAGAAATAGGAGAAATTGAATTTTTTGAAAGAGGGAACCAATATCTTGGAGCTAATATAAGAAGGATTGATGAAAATGTGTGGGTGAGAATAAATGAATTAATTTTGCCTAACTTTACTCAAGCGGGATCAGCATTTGCAGCGGATGGAACAAAATCTAAATACTTTGGTAGAAGTTCTTTTACTAGATGGGTCGTTCCAGTGGATAATCATCATTGTGTGGCAATTGCTTGGGCAAACTTTGGTGATAGAGGAGATCCTATTAAGTATGATAATAAAGAAGGATATGAAAGAATTGAAGCTGGTGAAATAGTTGATAGATCATTTGAAGAAAAACAAAAAAACCCAGGAGATGCTGAAGCTGTTGAAGGTATGGGGTCAATAAGTGCGCACAAAGGAGAACATTTGATGCCTACTGATTATGGAATCATGGCTTATAGAAAACATATTAGAAAATCAATAAAAGCTCTTCAAAATGGAATAGATCCTGAACAACCGAAAAAAAATGGAGATTTAATTAAAACTTATGGTCAAGATACAATTTTAAGAGTTCCAAAAAGAAATATGGATGACCGAAAATTTATTAAATCAATTGGATCAACAGTAATGAATTTACAATTTAATTCTGAAAAAATGCTTAATAAAGATCGCGATACATATATAGTTAATGAATTAACTAAACTTGAAAAAAGTGGAGCATTTTGACAAATAAAAAAATTAAAATTCATGTAAAAAATAATCACTGGGCCCCAGGATCATTTCCAACTGATGCTGAAGGTGAAGAAAATTTTACAATAACTAAAGAGCACTTAGATGAAGCTCTTAAAAACTATCCAGAAATTAAGGACAAAGTTGAGATATTTGTTGATTGGGACGAAGAAAATTTTGAAAAATCAATGTCAAATTCTGATATTTTATTAGCTTGGAATTTTCCTACAAAAAATCTTAAAAATATTTCACCAAATTTAAAATGGATACATATTGTGTCTGCAGGTGTTGAACATTTGCTACCTTTAGATTGGATGTTTGATGACTTAGTGCTGACTAATAGTAGTGGTGTACATGCAGAAAAAGCAGGAGAATATGGTTTGATGGCCGTATTAATGTTGCAAAATCACATGACTAAAATTATTACCAATCAAAAAAAGAAAGAATTCATATCTCTTTTTAGCAATCCAATAAAAGGCAAAACTGTGGTTGTTGTTGGAACAGGCTCATTGGGATCTTCTATGGCAAAACATATTAGTTTATTGGGCGCAAATGTCATAGGTATAAACAAAAAAGGTAAAAATGTTGAAGGTTGTAGTAAAGTTTTAACAATAGAAAATATAGATAGCGTTTTACCAAATGCTGATTTTTTATATTTAGCACTCCCAGAAACTCCAGAAACTAAAAACCTTATAAGTAAAGAAAGACTTAATATGCTTAAAGCAACTTGTGGGATAGTAAATATAGGAAGACAATCTGCAATGGATTATGAGACTTTGTGTAATAAATTGGATAATGATGAATTAGGAGGAGCAATACTTGATGTTTTTACACATGAACCTCTTGATAAAAATTCAAGACTTTGGGATACACCTAATTTAATATTAACACCTCATATATCATCTGATGACCATGGTAATTATGTTCAGTTGACACTTGAGTTATTTGTAAAAAATTTAAAACTCTTTTTAGAGAACAAAGAATTATCAAATAAAATTGATAAAAAACTAGGTTATTAAAAAATTTATTAAGAGTTTATGGAATTTTAAACTTACTTATGCTTAATAAGCTTAAGTTTTTCTCTTGTTTCAGCAGGAGTCATTGTTGAAAAACCAAGATCATTTACAATTCTTATTGCTTTCTCAACTAGTTGAGCATTTGTAGCAAGTTTTCCTTTAGATAAATATAAATTGTCTTCCAAACCTACTCTAGGGTTTCCTCCCATAACTGCAGTTTGTGCAACAAAAGGCATTTCATTTCTTGAAATTGCAAAACCAGACCAAACTCCTTCTTTGGGCATAATATCTTTCATCGCCTGCATGGCTAAAGGTGTTGCTGGTGCGCCCCAGGGAATTCCTAAACACATTTGAAACAGTGGAGGATCATCTAGTAAACCTTCTTTATATAATTGTGCTCCAAACCACATGTTTCCTAAGTCAAAAGCTTCTATTTCAGGTTTCACTTTAATTTCTTGTAATCTTTTTGCAGCTTTTCTTAAATCGTTTGGAGTATTAACTGTAATTACAGAACTATCACCAAAGTTTAAAGTTCCACAATCAAGTGTACAAATTTCTGGTAAAAATTGCTCTGCGTTTGCAATTCTTTCCATTACATTCGCCATGTCAGTCATCGGACCAAATTCAAGTGGATTTTTTCCTTGTCCAATATCTAAATCTCCTCCCATACCTGTTGTTAAATTTAAAATTACATCTGTTTCGCTTGATCGAACTCTATCAACAACTTCTTTATATAATTCAAGTCGTCTACTAGGAGTTCCATCTTCTTCTCTTACATGTATATGGGCAATTGCCGCTCCAGCTTTAGCTGCTTCAATTGCTGCAGTTGCAATTTGTTCAGGAGTTTTGGGTAAATCTGGATGTTTTGCTGCTGTATCACCCGATCCAGTTACCGCACAAGATATAAAAATTTTGCTCATTTATTTTTAAATAAAGTATATTATCATATCAAATATGGAAAGATTAGAAATATTAAATGACTTAGCGGCTGTTTTTAGATGGACAGCCAAATTGAATATGCACGAAGGTATTGCTAACCACTTTAGTGTTTGTCTTCCTGGTTCTAATGGTAGTTTTTATGTTAATGGAACAGGTCAGCATTTTAGCAATATTAAAGCTAGTGATTTAGTTCTAATTGAAGAAAACAAGTTTGAAGAAATGAAGAACAAGCCTGAAATTGTAGATCCTACGGCAATTAATATACATGGAGCTATTCATAAAAAAGTTCCACATGCTAAATGTATACTTCATGTTCATTCAAAGTATGCAACTGCATTATCTTGTTTAAAAGATCCAACTCTTCCTCCCATAGATCAAAACACGATGCGCTTTTATAATCGTATTGCTCTTTATGCAGAATTTGGTGGTTTAGGATTTGAAGAAGAATCTGAGAAGATGGCCAATAGTATAGGTAACCATAGCACTCTTCTTTTAGCTAATCATGGAATCTTAACAGCTGCACCAACTATAGCTCAAGCATTTGATGATTTATTTTACTTTGAAAGAGCATGTGAAACATATTTAACAGCTTTATCTACTGGAAAAGAATTAAATATAGCAAGTAACGAAGTTGCAGAGAAAACAGCGCAAGACTGGGAAAATTATTCTACTGACATGGCCGGTCTGCATTTGAAAGCAGTAAGATCCATTTTAGACTCTGAAGACCCTAGTTATAAAAACTAAAAAAATTCATCATGAAAAAATTTATAATTATATTTTTTTTTATTTTTACATCTTTGCATGCTGAAAAAATAGAACGTTTGGGATTTTATAATTTACAAGAAATTCTTGAAGACGATACTTTAACTTATAAAATAATTAAAGGATGTGTGTCTTTAAATTCAGCAGTTACAGAAATAATAAAAGATGAACATCCAGATTTAGCAAATGAATTCTTTAAATCAGCAAATTATCTTTATCCTTTTGGTATTCTTGTTTTAAAAAAAATAAAAAATACCACGCGCGAAGGTGCAGAGAAAGAATTTTTTTTGAGTGTTGACAGTCTTACAAATGATTATATGAGTTTTATGAGGCAAAACGGTGTTATCAATCAAAGTTTTTTTAAAGGAACTTTTATTGGAGATGATTTAAATTTCTGTAATGAAATAAGAGCAGCTATAGAAACAACAATTTCTGAAACTAAAAAAAAATAAGTTAATCTGATTTTTTCTTAAATTTTGGAATTTTAGATTTCTTTTTTTTCTTTTTTCCAAACTTTGGGATTTTAGATTTTTTCGATTTTTTTGTTCCTGTAGATCCTTTTACTTCTTCCGCACCACCTTCTTCTAATGCTTCTAAAATCTCTGTACATTTTGTTGAGTCACAAAAGTATGTTGATCCTGTTTTGCTATTGTAAAGATAAGCTCCACAATTATCTTTTTTTTTAATTGTGCAATTCGTTGGTTCTAGACGATATTCTGCAAATAAATTTGTTGAATAAAATAAAAACAAAGTAAAAATTAAAAAAATTTTTTTCATAAACCAATATTTAAAAATATTTATAAATTATAAAATGATTCAACTCTAGTTAGAATATTTTATTAACAAATATTTTACTAAACTTAGTATATTTTTTTCATTAATAACAAACAAAAATTTTACGTATAAATTTTATATATAAAAATCAGAAATTCATAAAGTCTGGAAATAACTCTCCATACATGAGAAAATAATATTAATTAAAAGGAGAAACTATGAAAATAAGTAAAATAGTAAGTGTTGTTCTTTTCTCTTGGTTTTTGGGAATTTTTTCTGCTGCCTCTGCAAAAGATGTCTGTACAGAATGCTTAAGTAAAGTTCCGCAAGATATGAGAGATTACGTATACAACATGGATTTTATGGACGCAGATCAGCCATTAGCTGAAGCTGTAATGAGAAAATGGAAAAGTCCTAGAAAACCACCTTGGACAATTGGTTATGCAAGTACTTACGCTGGTAATACTTGGCGTAAAGGTGCAATGGAACGTTTAATGGAAGTTGTTTATCCTAAGTGGAAAGCTTTAGGAATGGTTGATGAAATTGTTATTACTCAATCAAACTTAGATGATTCACTTCAGATACAACAAATGAGACAAATGATAGATGGTGGAAAAGTTGATGCTATTATTATTTGCTGCTCAAACATTACCGCTCTTAATACAACAATCAAATATGGTTGGGAAAAAGGAATACCTACTCTTTCTTTTACTGGCTTTACAACATCGCCTTATTCGATCAATACATCTGTGAACTATAGATTAGTTGGTTATTATGTTGGTGCTTGGATGGCTGAATTAATTGGAGAAAAAGGAAATGTAATAGTTATCGAAGGTATCCCTGGATACTCAGCTTCTGACCAACAAAACAAAGGAGTTTTAGCTGCACTTGACGAATATCCTGATGTAAATGTTGTTGGACAACTAGCTCACAACTGGACTTCTCAGGTTGCTCAAAAAGAACTTTCACAATGGTTATCAACTAATACAAAAAAAGTTGATGGTATTGCAGTTCAATCTTCAGGAGAAACTGGAACATTACAAGCTCTTCTTCAATCAGGAAGAGACCCTATTCCACCAATCGCTTTAGGTGGAGAGTTAGGAGCTCTTTGTTACTGGAGACAAAACCCAGGATATATTGATGAAGCAATATATGCATGGCCTCCAGGAGATGAGATTGAATTGGGTATGGAAGTTATGATGAGAACATTACAAGGTCAAGGTCCTAGAATCCAATCTATATTGGTTGGTCCTGCTACTAAGAATTTCGATGAAATCAAAGAAATCTTAAACGAAGATTGTGATAGAAATTCTACTGGTTGGGATAATCCTGGAATGGAAAAATGGGCTCCAAGATCATATGTTGAAGCGTTCTTTGACAATCCTTCGGATCCAGAAAAATACGATATAAGTTCACACTAATACTTTTTGAAAAAAAAGTATGAGTGCAGAAAAAAACAATTTGAACAGCGCCTCACAAAAAGAGGCGCTGTCTAAAGATTCAAATACTGTTCAAGGTGATATTTACGTCCAAGATGTTCATAAATATTTTGGAGTAACTAAAGCTTTAAACGGAGTAAATTTTAGTGCAAATTTTGGAGAGATACATGCAATTGTTGGTGGTAACGGTTGTGGAAAAAGCACATTAGCAAAAGTAATGTCTGGTGTATTGCCTATAGACAAAGGTAAAGTTTCGGTACTTGGGCATACTCCTACTTCACCTGTCATGGCAAGAAATATGGGAATTGCAACAGTTTTCCAAGAAGTAATGATTGCAGAAGAAGCTTCTGTTGTTGATAATCTTTTTGTTGGATCTGATGATTTTTGGTACAAAAATTTAACTCAAAGAGAAAAAGTAATAAAAGCCCAAGAAATTATGGAAGATCTTGTGGGAGAATACGTTGACCCATATACTCAAGCTTTTAATTTATCACTTCCTATAAAAGCTTGGATTACAATTGCTAGAGCGTTTCTAAGAGAAAATACTAAAGTTTTAATTTTAGATGAATCGTCCGCTGCACTCGATTTTGACTCAACTGAAAGACTATTTAAAAAAATGAGAGAATTGCGCGATAATGGAGTAGCGGTATTTATAGTTACACACAGAATTGCAGAATTAGTTAGAATTAGCGACAAAGCTACTGTTATGAGGGATGGCAAGGATGTTGGAGTTTTAGAAAAAAAAGATCTAAATGAAAAAAATTTAATTGGCTTAATGACAGGAAGAGCAGAAACAGGAGAGAAATCTAAATCTAGCGCACTTGAAACAAAAACTGACAAAGTGGTAATGAGAGCAGAGAATTTAGTAGTTTGGCCTGATAGTAAACCAGTTAACTTCGAGGTTAAAAGAGGAGAAATAATTGGTGTAACAGGCTTAGATGGAAATGGGCAGGATGACTTTGTTAAAATTTTAGCAGGCGTGCAAGAAGCGCATGGAGGAACAACTGAAATCTTAGATATTAATGAAAATTTTATAAAATATAATTCATTGGAAAGTGCAAAACAAAACGGAATATCTTTTGTTTCTGGTGACCGTAAAAAAGAAGGAATACTTCCTAACTTAAGTATTTATGAAAATTTAGTTGTTCCACTTTATAAGAAAACTAGCAGAGCAGGTTTCTTAGGTTTTATTGATTGGTTAGAATTAAATGGAATTTTTGATTGGGAAGTAGATAGATTGAGTATTAAGACTGGTCCTAGAGATAATCTTATTGGTTCACTTAGTGGAGGAAATCAACAAAAGGTGATGATAGCAAGATCATTTGCACAGCATCCAAAAGTTTTAATTTTAAATGATCCAGCTAGAGGAATTGATGTTAGCACTAAAAGAGATCTGTATGTTCATTTAAGAAATTATGTAGAAGAAGGCAATACAGTAGTATTCTTATCCAGTGAATTAGAAGAATTTATTGGACTATGTCCAAAAGTAATGGTTTTTAGAAATGGAACAGTGTTTGACATTTTTGAAAATGAAAAAATTAATGCAGATACTTTGCTTGAAGGAATGTTTGGACAAACTGCGGGTGTAAGCGAAACAGTTCTTACTAGTAAATCAAACTACAGCTCTACTCCTACTGAAAATAAACCAGTAATTCAAAACAAAGAAATAAATAAAAAAATAGTAAAAGTAGTAGATTTTGAGAAAGAAAATAAAAATAAAATAAAAATTAAAACATTTTGATGAAAAAAGAAAACGAAAATAAATATTATAATATTGAAGACGAAATTAATTTTGAAAAAATGAATAATTTTAAAAAATTTAATTTAGAAATAAAAAAGAATATTCAAAATAAAAATCAAAATATTAAGTACTCTAATTCTGACAAAAATTACTTTAATAATATAATTAAGACAGAAAAAAATGTATCGCTATTAAACGAAACAGATGTTAAAAAAAATATTGATTATTATAATTCATTTGATACTAAAAAATTTGATCAGCTTAATAACTTTCCTGAGTACAAATATAATAATGGAAAGAATAATGAAAGTGTAAATTCTGAAATCTCCTATTCATCAAAAGATTATGATGAATTTAATAAAATTATTAAAACAAAAGATAAAAAAGAAGAAACAATAAACAACCAAAACAAAAAAATAAAAATCATTGATTATGGCAAATTAAAAGAAAGCGAAAAAAAACTTAAGAATAAATTAGGAATCGAAAAAATAAAAGTTGTTTATTTCGATTAAATAAAATGGAAGTAGTAGAAAAATTAAAAAAAACTTTTAGATCGAGCGTGGATACTTCTTCAAACAAGTATCTAATGGTTCCAATATTTATTTTTTTTTCTCTTCTAATTTTTGCTTTAATTAGAAGTCCAGTTATCATTTCTCAATCAGGAATAGGTAGTGCGATAATGCTTACTGCTCCATTAATTTTAACTACTTATGCATTAACATTTATTGCTATGGCTGGTAGAGGTGGTGTTGATTTATCCATAGGTCCTTTTATGGGCTTTATAAATGTTAGTAGTATTCAGTTATATGCAGCAGGATACTTGCAGACACCTGTTGGATGGTTCATCTATGCATTTGCAATGGGTTTAATTTGGCAATTTTTTTATGCAATAATTGTTTGTTTTGTAAGAGTATCTCCAATTATTGTTTCGCTTGCTGGCTACCTAGCTTTTGCGGGTATCAATATTGTAATATTACCAAGACCAGGAGGAATTGCTCCAGATTGGCTTATACCTTGGGGAGAAGGTTTTACTATTTTTAACGAAATATTCCTTCTGATGATATTAGCAACAATATTATTTTATATTATTACTCATACAGCATTTTGGGGTCACCTAAAACTAATGGGTGCTGATGAACGTGCTGCTTTTACAAGTGGTGTAAAAATCAATTTAGTAAGAATTGTTGCCCACCTAATTGCTGGTTTGTTTGCTGCTTTATCTGCAATATGTTTTACAGCTTTAGTTGGTTCTGGAGACCCGTTACAAGGAACCAAATATACTTTATTGGGTATTACCGCACTCGTACTAGGAGGTGCAAGTTTAGCAGGAGGTCGTGGTGGAGCATTCGGAGCAATTTTAGGTGCATTAAATTTATATTTAATAAATTATATCCTGGTTACTTTTAAATTTGAAAGACTTCAAAGCTTCGTTTCTGACTTATCATATGGTGCAGTTTTAGTTATTGCCCTATTAGTAAGTCTTATACTTCCATATGTAACAAGAATAACTAAAGGATTGTCTGTGATGGTCTTTTTTATACTTATGGCGTTTGCAGGTTTGTTTGTTGTAATTCATCAAGTATATGATCAACCGATAGTTATTGAACAAACAGTTGATAAAGAGAAAAAAGATGAAGACAGGAGAGGACAAAAAGTAAGAAAAGTAGACGCAACAGGAAATATAATTGTTGAAGAAGGTGAAGAAGGAACAACGACTGGTACAGGTACAGCAAAAGGTGGTTCTCTTGCTGGACATGGTGTGGTTCAATTAACTGAAACACCGGGAACTATAGTTTTTTATGTAATAATAGGAATTGCTGGTGTTGCTTTGTTGCTTTATCTTTTAGCTGTCCACAGGAATGCTTCAACGATTACTTTTGCGGTGGTGGTTGTAATAATAGTGGCTGGCTTAATTTTTGATCCTGAAGATAAAGAAAAAGATTTAATGAAAGATACAGAGCAAATTACATTACAATCAAATCAGATTAGTAGTATCGAAACATCTTCGCCTCAATATTTTAGTTTAGAAAAAATAAATTATTTCCCAAATATTACTGAGGGGGCTATTATTTCTGGAACTACTTATAGTATAATTTATTTAGCAGGAGTTGTATTACTAGCCTCACTAATTGTTGTTTCTATGTTGCCTCAATTTAGTCCACGAACTAAATCAACAGCAATGTTATTTTTTCTTGCAGCATTGTCTTTAATTGTATTGAAAGGTGTTTCTTATAATAATTTGATAGAAAGCACAGAAAGCAGTTTCTTTGGTATTCAAGGATATGGTGTAATATTAGCGATACTGCTACTATTTGTTATAACTGCACCATTTGCACATTCAAGAATAAAGAATTTAACTAATGTTTATATATTTGGTTTTGGTATTCTTGCAATTATTGCTACTTATTTTGTGGGTGGGAATACATTTATTCCTGATGATCCATCTCTTTATCAACCTAGAATAATTAGTGAATTAAATATTGGAGATCTAAGTCAAATTAAATATGAAGGTACTAAAAGATTTTTTTATAATACTTTTACTTCTGGATATTCTCAGGTTGCTTTTAGTATTTTAGCGGTGTTTTTGCTACAGTATTTCTTGTTTCTAAATATGGACCATAAAGCAAGTTACGCAAGATTTGCTCCTTATATGTACATAGTCATATTCGCTGCAGGACTTTGGTCTGCAATTTTTTATTCTATTGGATACTCGTTTTATAAAATATTAGCAGTATTTATTATTGGTGTGCCTATTACTCCTTTGGTGTGGCAATTCATGAAAATTTACAGAGAGAAAAACGCTCGTGATAAACAATTAAGTCAATGGGAAGAGGTAAAGTAAATGAGAAGATCTGCTTTTCTATTCTTTAAAGGACTAGGTCTACTTTTTGCTATCCTTTGTGGTATAGGAACTGCTGTACTTGGTTGGTTTGATGGAGCCGATTGGATGAATATTGTAACTTACTCCATAGCGGTAACTGGATTAATTTTATGGGGTTGGTATCATTTTTCTGTTAAATGGATTGATGAGCAATTAAAGCAAAATATTTTTACTAAATTTCCTAAAGAAGAAAAAAAAATAGAAGAAGAAAACGAAGAAAATTTCTTTTTTAAAAATATTAGAGAACATAAATGGAAGACAATTGCTTTTCTAGGTATAATTCTTATTTTTATATTTGTATCTTTTATAGCCGATGGTTTCTTTTCAGGAAGAACATTAGTTTCATTTCTAATTTTCTTAGCATTTATAATATTCATGGGAGTAATAAGCAGATATATAAAAGGTACAAAAAGTGTATTTACCGGAATATCAGTACTAATTGGCTTATTCATCATTGGTTCATTAACAATTCCTGGTTTCTTGACATTGTTGAATATGAAATCAATGTTAGTTTTTGCTGCCTTCTTAGGTTTAGCAACAGTAGGACAAACATTCGTAGCTTTATTGGGCGGTTTAGATTTATCAATACCTTTTGTAATTGGATCATCAAATGTAGCTTTGATGTCGTTGATATCTAAAGGTGTTCCTCCTTGGTTAGCTTGTTTAGCAGTTTTAATACTTGGATTATTAATAGGTTTAGTTAATGGAATTTTAAGTTTTAGACTTCAAGGACAAGCATTAATTTTAACTTTAGGAGTTGGGTTTTTTGTTAAAGGTGGAGTTCAAATCCTTGTTGCGATGGGAACTTTTTCAGCTGGAACTGTTTTTGGAGTAGTGCCTCCATGGATGATAAATTTAGCAGCCATGAATGGTAAAACTATTGGTCTACCAATACCCCCTGTAATTATTATTTGGATTGTGGCAAGTATATTAATTATTGTAGGCCTAAGATTAACTAAATGGGGAAGGCATTTGTACGCTTTAGGTGGAAGTCGATTATCCTCATCAAGATTATCAATTTCGGAAAGAGGTTATTGGATTGGCGCTTATGTAATAAGTGGATTTTTTGCTTCTTTAACTGGAATACTTCTTCTTGGATGGAGTGGCGGAGGGTTTATTGGAGCTGGAGATATATATTTATTTACAACATTAGCGGCTGTTGTAATTGGAGGAACATCTTTATTAGGAGGTTATGGAGGATATGGATTAAGTGTAATAGGAGTATTAATATTGCAAATTATAACAACTGTACTAATTGGATGGGGTTTAAGTTGGGAAGCTCAACAATTCATACTGGGATTATTAATCATTCCAATGGTGGCTCTTTACGCAAGATCACCACATATAAGAAGCCAAATATAAAGGAGAAAATTTATGACCAAATTAAATTGTGATATGGGTGAAAGTTTTGGGATTTATAGAGCTGGTAATGATGAGGAAATAATGCCTTTAATTGATGTAGCTAATGTAGCTTGCGGCTTCCATGCATCTGACCCAAATCATATGAGAAAAACTGTAGAATTGGCAAAAAAACACAATGTAAAAGTTGGTGCACATCCTTCTTTTCCTGACTTGCAAGGTTTCGGTAGAAGAGAGATGAAAATGCCAAAACCAGATTTAAAAAACAATATTATGTATCAAGTTGGAGCACTAAAAGCATTTTTAGATGAGATGGAAATGCCATTAAATCATATAAAACCTCATGGAGCTTTGTACGTGATGGCATCTAAAGATGAAGAAATAGCGAGGGCTATAGCAGATGCAGTAGCTCCATTTAATGTAGGTATATTTGGAATGGCACATACTGCACATGAAAAAATTTACAAACATGAAAGAGGTTTAAACTTTATAGCAGAATTTTATGCGGACCTTGATTATGACGAAAATGGTAAACTTGTATTAGCTAAAGGAAAAAATTCACTTTATGATAGTGATCTAGCTACAAAAAGGACTCTTAGAGCTATCAAAGAAAAGAAAGTTCAAACCACATCTGGCACAGATATAGATGTAGGTTGTGATATTATTTGTGTTCACTCGGATACTCCAAATGCTGTGGAGATTATAACAAAATTAAAAAATGCAATAAAAAATTAATGAAAAAAATACTTATTGCAAATAGAGGAGAAATAGCTTGCAGAATAATTGATAGTTGCAAAAAGTTAAATCTTCATTCAATTGCAGTTTATTCTGATGTAGATGAAAAAAGTAAACATGTAAGGTTGGCAAATGAAGCAATACATATTGGAAATTCTAAAGCTCAAGAAAGTTATTTATCATCAAAAAAAATTATAGGTGCTGCTTTAAAATCTAAAGCTGATGCTATCCATCCTGGTTATGGTTTTTTATCTGAAAATGCAGAATTTGCCCAAAATGTTATTGACTCTGGTCTTGTTTGGATAGGGCCAAAACCAAATAGTATTACTTCTATGGGCAACAAAGATATAGCTAGAGAACTTGCGATAAAAAGTAATTTACCTATCTGTCCTGGATTAAAAAATGATGAATTAAATTCAAATGATCTAGAAAAAAAATGTGAAGATGTTGGTTATCCCATTTTAATTAAAGCAAGCGCAGGTGGAGGTGGAATAGGAATGCAAATAGTTAATAATTTTAACGAGCTAAAATCTGCAGTGGAGAAAACAAAAAATCTTGCAAAGAAAGCATTTGGAAATAGCGATATTTTTTTAGAAAAATTTATTAGAAACTCTAGACATATAGAAATTCAAGTATTTGGATACGGTGAAAAAAGTGCTGTTCATTTTTACGAAAGAGATTGTTCAATTCAAAGAAGATTTCAAAAAATAATTGAAGAAAGCCCAGCACCTAAAGTTGACCAACCAATAATTGAAAAAATGTCAGAAATGTCTGTCAAATTTGCTTCAGATCAAAAATACGAAGGAGCTGGAACTATTGAATTCATATACGATATAGATCAAAAGAAATTTTATTTTCTTGAAATGAATACTCGTATACAGGTAGAGCACCCTGTAACAGAAGAAATAACTGGAGTTGATCTTGTTGAATTACAGATAAAATATGCATTAAATCTTGATTCAAAAAGTATTTCGCAAAGCGATATATCTAAAATTGGTAACTCATTGGAATGTAGACTCTACGCTGAAGACCCAAAAAAAAATTTTTTACCTTCACCTGGAAAAATTACTAAATTACAATTTCCAGAATTAACCAAAGATATTAGATTAGACATTGGTGTTGATGAAGGAGATGAAATTTCTTTTTATTATGATCCAATGATAGCCAAAATTATTTCTAAAGGAGGAAGTAGACTTGAAACTATAAAAAAAATGAAAAATTTCCTCGAAAAAATGAATATAGAAGGAATAAAGACTAATAAATCTTTCTTAATTGAAGTTTTAAAAAACAAATCATTTGAAGAAGCAAAGTTTAATACTAAATTTATTGAGAATAATTTATCTATTTTCACAAAATATGAAGAGAAAAAAAAAGATCCAATAATTAAAAAGGAAGTTAAAATTTCTGATAAAAAAGAAAATGAAAATTCACAAATAACAAAATCTGAAAATAAAAATTATACTGATAAAGATGTCGAAGCTTTTGAGAATATTATTTCTAAAACTCAAATAAAAACTAATGGACAAAATTATACTCAAAAAGACTTAAAGGCTTTTGAAAAAATTATATCCCCCAAAGAAGAAATTAAAAAAACTTCTAAAACTAAAGTTAGAAATATACCTGGAAAAATATATGATACTCCAAAATTTTTACCTGCAGGAGACAAATATATGCTGATTGAGTTTGGAAATATTATGAATTTAGAACTTAATTTTACGGCACAAAATTTAGCTAAAGCAATAAAAGATCATAAAATTCGTGGTGTCTACGAAACTT
>CACACV010000008.1 GCA_902531025.1 uncultured Pelagibacteraceae bacterium
AATTTTTTATCATATTTTTTAAACTTAAAAATTTATTTCGAGACTCTTTGTTTTCAATACTATAATTAATTATTTTTTGGTTTTTTTTTAAAAAATTTTTTAGGATATCAATTTGAGCCTTCTGAGGAACAATTTCAATTATAGAGATATCAATTTGAGCTATAAAATTTTTCATTCTATTTAATGCCTAAAGATGTTAAGGGTGAATAATTTATTGGTTCAAAATAATCTAGAAAACCTTTTGATCCATAAGGTGAAAAAAGGTTTTTATACCTCAAATTTAAGGACCAACGAGTATGTTTCTCACAATTCATTCCAGAAAAATGATAAATGCCTGTCCAAAAAATAATAAACTCTCCAAATTTCGTGTTTAATGATTTTGCATTATTTTCTGCAAAATCATTAATTTTTCTCTCAGTAAAATTTTTCTTGAACATATTTTCTATTTTTTTTGAATTTTTAATTGTCAAAAATTTAAATGCATTTGTTTTTTTACAGTCCATCAGTGGAAGCCATATAACTAATTCATGGGCTGAGTTTGGCGGTGAATCCTTATGCAATGTAACATAATTTGGGTCATAAGGCTTCTGAATAACCAAATTTATCTTTTTCTGCACAGCTATATCTGGTCCAAAAAAATTTATTAAATTTTCTTTTAGCAAGGCGAAAAGCAAATTATTCAAGTTTTTTTTATTAATTTCAGAAATAATTTTTAATCTCACTTCATTAAAGTTTTTTTTTGGATCAATTAGTTTATGAAAATCTTCAATTTTGATATTTCTTTTCTTTATAACATTCCCAGAAATTTTATTTATTTGAGACTTTATTTTTTTTAAAATTTTCATTTTTTTTTTATCAACTTTAAATTTTTGAAATCCGTGATTAAAAAGATTAAATTTCATTTTTATTTTTGCAGTCCATCTAAATTCCAAATTGCACCTGAGCAATATGATGCATTTTCCGATGTTAATAATTCAATTACAGGTAAAATTTCTTTTACCTTCAAAAGTCTTTTCATTGGAAGATGGTTTTTAGAAAAAGCTTTCCAAAATTTTGTATTATTATTCTCTTGTTTAGATAAATATCTATTACTTAGATTTATTGGTCCCGGGCATATGGCTGATATCACTACATTATGTTTGCCATACTCACTTGCAAG
Organism: uncultured Pelagibacteraceae bacterium; assembly: GCA_902531025.1. Taxonomy (GTDB): domain Bacteria; phylum Pseudomonadota; class Alphaproteobacteria; order Pelagibacterales; family Pelagibacteraceae; genus Pelagibacter. The sequence goes on from CACACV010000008.1 coordinate 1,160, forward strand.
AGACTTTACATAAGTGTTTAGAGCAGATTTTGCCGAACTATATGGTCCGCCACCTGTTAAATTATATGCTGTTGCTGAAGATATATGAATGACTCTACCCCATTTTTTTTTTTTCATTTTTGGCAAAAGTAAATTATTTATTTGGATCGCATATCCAAGATTAAAAAACCATAGTTTTTGATAATCTCCCAGATTTGAATTTATGTTTTTAATACCTAAAGATCCACCAATATTATGAATAATTATATCAAAATTTTCTTTATTAATTTTAGCTAAAACTTTTTTAAATTTTAAATCTTCAAAAATATTTATTTTAAAAAAATTAACCTTCTTTTCGAATTTTTTTGGTATTCTACGACCTAATATATATAAATCATATTTATTATTTAAAAAAAACTTTGTAAGCTCAATTCCTAATCCTGACGTTCCACCAATAATTAAAATTTTTTTTTTCATTTACATTTTTATTAAATTTCTACCATGATTTAGTTTGCCTTTACTCATTAAATTTATAATTTTTTTTGCATTTTTCAGGTCTACTTCATTTATAATAAAATTTTTTAAAATATTTTTTTTTTCTTTCAATTTCCTTATATAAATTGGTATATCTTTTTTTGGCACTATACTTCCACCTGAAGATGGATGAAGTGTTTTTCCATTGTGAATTTGAAATGGTTTAATTAAAATTTTGTCTTTTGGATTTGGTACACCAATAAAATATATATCAGATTTATCGGATGCTAAATTCATTGCTGATTGAACTCCTGACTTTGAGCCAGTAGAGATAAATACCTTATTAAAATTGAAATTTTTATTTTTAATTTTTTTTTTTAATTTTATTAGATTGTTTGCCCCAAGATCTCTGGCTTTGTTTAAATTTTTTTGATTAACATCTGCTACTGAAATATTTTTTATTTTTTTTAATTTTAATCCAATTACAACAGACAATCCTACCCCACCACATCCAACAACCAATGGATTATCATTTTTTTTTATCCCAGATTGATTTATCACTGTGCCAATTCCGGTGCTTAAACAACACCCCATTAATGCGGCTAATCTTAAATCTATTTTTGAGCTTATTTTGGTTAACCTATTTGATGAAACAACAGAATATTCGCTAAAAGTAGTAATCCAACCAGCATTAATCATTTTTTTTGAATATTTATATTTATAATAAGGTGTACGGCAATCCATAATTGATGGATTTTTCATCCAGTGAAGAACTACAAAGTCACCTTTTTTAAAATTTTTAACTCCTGAACCAATATTTACTATTTTTCCACTTCCTTCATGACCTAATAAATGAGGTAAAAATTTATCAATTCCTTTCTGGTGGGTGAACTCTTCTATTTGTTTTCCACATATACCTGAATAATAAATTTTTACCAAAACTTGATTTTTTTTCAATTTACTTTTTAGCTGAATTTTTCGTAGAGATAATTTTCTTTTTCCTTCTAAAACTAAAGCATTAAAACTAAAATTTTTCATTACATTGTTCCACCATCAATATTTATTATTGACCCAGTTGAAAATTTTGTTGCATATTTAGAACATAAAAATAGAACCCAGGGAGAGATTTCTTTTGCAAGTCCCAACCTACCAATTGCGTGATGATGTCTTAAAAAGTCATGCATTTTTGTTGGATTTGTTTTTTTTACATTATCCCAGTGTCCACCTTTGGCATACAAAGCCCCTGGCATCACTCCTGAAACTACAATATCATGTTTGCCTAACTCTCTTGCTAAAGTAGTTATATATGAGTTAAGAAGAGTTTTTGAACTTGCGTAAGGCGCGGATCCTCTTAAAGCTATTGCAGAAATCGAAGATATGTGAACAATTTTACCCATCTTCTTTTTAATCATTTTTGGAATAAAAAAATTATTTATTTTAATAGCTATACCAACATTGAAATTAATTACCTTAATCCAGTCATCAAAATTACTCATTGCAGATTTTTTATCTAATGTACCGCCAATATTATGAATAATGAAGTTTGGCGTTTTATTTTTAAAATACTTCAAAGCGCTATATAAATCAGTATCTTTTGTAATGTCACAACTGATAATTACATTTCCTTTTACATATTTATCCAATTTCTTCTTTAGTTTAACTAATTTTTTGTGATTTCGAGATATTAGAAAGCACTTTGTACCTTGTTTTGCAAAATCTATAGCAACTTGTTCACCAATACCTTGGGAGCAAGCAGTAATTAAAGCGGATTTATTTTTTAGATTTAAATTCATTTTAGTAAAAATTTACCACTTTTTTCCAATCTTTTTGTCACTTTTAAGACTTATAAAATTTGGTCCATTATTCTTGTAACACTTAATTGTCATTTCTTCTGTTTTATCGCTATCTGAAGGAAAATAAGATTTTATATTTTTAAACAAACTCATAAGTTTTTTTCCATTAAGTTCTGAATGAGTAGGTCCTAAATTTGGATAATCTGCAAATCCTATCAATTTAACATTAACATTTTGTTGGTCGATATCTAATTTTATTTGTTCAAAGGGTCTTTCAATTAAAAAAGGTGTGATTGTATATACCCATGGTTTTAATCCTTCTAAAGACATGCCTGCTGCTGTACCTATTAAACTTTGTTCACAAATCCCCATATTAAAAAATCTTTTAGGAAATTCTTTTCTAAAATCATCAAATATTCCATAACCAATATCACCAACTAATAAAACAATTTTTTTGTCTTTTTTAGCTAATTTATGAATTATTTTTCCAAATCTTCTTCTCATATATTTAACCTTTTTTTACCAATCAACACTTCATTTCCTTTAAGTTGTCTTGCATGCCAAACTGGATCGTTTTCAAATTCTTTAATGCCTTTGCCTTTAATAGTATGAAATATTACAACAGTAGGATTTGATTTTGATTTTACTTTTTTTATATTTTTAATTATTGATTTAAAAGAATGACCATTTTTAATATTAATACAGTCACAGTTAAACGCCTTAATTTTTTGTTCCAATTTACTTAGTGGCAATCCTTCTTCGAGAGTTGTTAGGGCTTGAATTTTATTATAATCAATTAAAATTATTAAATTATTTAATTTATGCTTAGCAGCAATCAATAAAGATTCCCATGTCGTTCCTTCTTGACATTCGCCATCACTAATCAATACATAAATTTTTCCTGATTTTTTCAATTTTTTTCTTGCAAAAGCCATACCTGTTGCTATTGGCAAACCATGTCCTAGACTACCGGTAGTACAATTTATCCCATTTTTTTTATCTATTTCTAAATGAGTCGAAAGTTTTGGCTTAAAGCCTTTTTTTCTTAAATAAATAACGAGTGGAAATGATGCATGTGATTTACTTAAAATAAATTTATCGTTTTTTTTTAAAAATATCTCAAAAATTGAAATTAAAATCTCAATCATTGAAAAACTACCGCCTAAGTGAGCTTCTCCTTTTTCTATAAAAGATTGAAATACCTTTTGTCTTAATTTTCTTGCTAAAATTTTTAAATTTTTAAAATTCATTTATTTTAGATTAATTTTTTGCATCCTTTTAATGTTAAAATAAAGATCATTCGAAAAAGTATCTAAAAGAATTTTTTTTTTAAATGCTTCAACTAGATCTACTACTGCATCCCCAATTGTAAATTGAGTTTTAAAATTAAGAACATTTTTAATTTTCTCTGACGATATATGGTATGACCTATTATCATCTGTTTTGGTTTTAATTATTTTTACATCATCACCTACATTATCTTTAACGTTGTTGGCGATATCATTTACTGATCTATTTTCCCATCCAGCATTGAAAATTTCTCCATTAACCAAATTTGATTTGGCTTTTAATAAGAATAAATACGATCTTAACATATCATTTATGTGTATATTTGGTCTTAATTGCTCGCCTCCAAAAACTGTTATTTCTCTTTTATGGTAAGCTAAATTTGTAAGAATATTGACAATTACATCAAGTCTTTGTCTTTTTGAAAAACCACAAACTGTTGCAGGTCTAATAACAACTGTTTCAAAATTATCACTTTTATAATTTAGTAATATTTTTTCACATTCTGCTTTAAATTTTGAATAGTCAGTTAAAGGTTTAAGACTCATTTCCTCGCTCACATTTTTTTCTTTTTTAATTCCATAAACACTTGAAGATGATGCATATATAAGCCTTTGTACATTAGCTGCTTGTGATGCTTTTACTAAAGGTTCAAAAGCATCTAAGTTTATAGATTTACCTAGTTTTGCATTTAGTTCAAAACTTGGATCGTTTGAGATGCATGCTAAATGAATTACTGCATCGTGCCCCTTTATGCTTGATTTTAATAATTCTGAATCTCTAATATCTCCATGGATTAAATTAATATTTTTTTTACTAGAAAAAACATCCTTTCCATATAAAAATAGATCATAAACAGTAACATTATAACCTTCGTTTATAAGATAATCTGTTAAAGCTGATCCAACGTATCCTCCTCCACCAGTAATAAAAATATTTTTCATTTAAAATTAATTTTATTTCAATAAATGTTGAATGCTCTTTAAAATTTTAATTTTAGTAATTGGATATTTGTTTGCAACTGTTTCAGTGGAAAAAGAAGCTGCTATAGATCCAATTAGCAACGAGAAGGATTTATCTAATCCAGATTTTAAACATAGCGCAATAAATCCTAACATGCTATCTCCAGCTCCTATTTTGTCGACAATTTTTCTAGCTAATCCATCAGATAATAAAAAGTTATTTTCTTTAAGATTATAAAAGGTAGCTCCTTTTTTTCCGCTAGTTACAATTAAATTTTTAATCTTTTGTTTTTTTGATAATTTTTTTATCAAAATTTTTAAGTCGCTTGATCTATCTCTTAATTCATATCTTATTTCTTTTTCATTTATTACCAGACAGTCTATATTTTTATACTTCTTCATGCTATGATATCCGATATTAGAAGAATTAATTTGTGCGTTAACTGCTAAGAATCTAGATTTTTTGCAGATTAGTTCTGCAGATTTGTTTGAAATAAAACCATGTCCATAATCTGACACAATAACTAAATCATAATTAGACAGATTTTTATTTAAAAACTTTTTAAGTTTCTTCTCATCTATATCAATTAAAGGATCGTCATTAATGTTATAAACACCTAAAACCTTGTTATAACTTATATAGTCTACGAACCGTTTTTTAATAATTGTAGGGGAATTTTTTTTGTTAATAAGATTTATTTTAATATTTTTATTTAATTTTGATTTAATCTCACTAAGAAATTCTTTTTTCTCTCCTGTCATAGTTAAAATATTTGTATTGCTGCAAAATTGCGAAATATTTTGTGCTATAGCTAAAGATCCACCCAAATATCTTTCTGATTTGATTTCTCTTAAAGCCAAAACTGGTTCTTTACCTGATTTCCCTAAAGCATCACAAAAAACATATTCATCAATAATTGCTTCGCCTATTACAAGAATTTTAAGCTTATTAAAATTATTAAATATCTCTTCTATTTTTTTATAATTATATTTTTTATTTATTGATGTTAAAATTTTCTTTTGATTATATGAAATATTGTCTGAATATCTATTTAATAAAAAACTTGAGCTAAAAGTCTGTCCAGAAGTATAAGCAATTTCACCTCCAACTTTTTTAATTGCTTTTTTCTCATTCTTGATTTCACCTGTTATATCGTTACTATGTTTTTTATAATCGGGACCTTTACAATAGATATTAGGTTCCAATTCGTTGATTAATGAAATTGCGGTTGTAGATTTATTTAAAACAACATAATCAACCACATCTAATGCCGCAATAGCCTCTAATCTATTTTGCTCATTGAAAGCTGGTCTATTTGGTCCCTTATTTACATTTTTATCAGAAGTAATTGATACGATTAATTTATCACCCAATTTTTTTGCCTCATTAAAATGTTTTATATGTCCTATGTGTAATAAATCAAAAACCCCATGACAAAGAACTATTCTTTTTTTTTTAGATTTTTCTTTTTTTAATAGCTTTGATAAGAGATTAATTGAATAGATCTTTTTCATTTTCTTAAATATTTAAACCAGAGTTTTGTTGCTCTATTAATTTTTTTTGGTGTCCAAACAGGAGCTTTGCGCCAATAATCTAAATTTTTCAAAAGTATATTTATACCATGATCTATACTTATTTTTGGACTCCATTTAAGTTTTTTTTTTATTTTTCTTATATCTGCAAAAGTGCAATTTGGTTCACCTGGTCTTTTTTGTATGTATACTTTTTTTCCTCCTAATAATTTTGTAATCTTGTGAATACTGACTGTTTTCCCACTTCCTACGTTAAAAATTTCGTTGGATAATTTAGATTTACTAGATTTTATAAATGCATTTATAACATCTGAAACATAAGTAAAATCTCTGGTTTGGTATCCTGAACCAACGATTGTATAAGGCTTATTAGATATTTTTTGAGCAAGAAATACACCAAACATTGCGCCGTAAGTCCCTGAGGTTCTTGATCTTGTCCCATAAACGTTAAATAATCTTAAAGATATATATGGAATTTTGTAGACTTTTGACCAATGCACAATTAAATCTTCACCCATTTTCTTAGTTAAAGCATATGGATAAGCAGGATTAATTTTTTCTATTTCTGTTGTCGGATATTTTTTTGGGATACCATAACATGAGGATGAAGCTGAATACATAAATTTTAATACTTTGGCATTCCTACATGCCTCTAGGATATTCAATGTACCTTTAACATTCGATTCAAAGTATTTTTTAGGATTCTGAATACTTGGAACAATATCTGCTAAAGCAGCTAAATGAAAAACATAGCATTTTCCTTTAAATTCATTTGTCCAAGAACCTTTTTTTGAAATATCACACTTAATGAATTTAATTTTATTTTTAAACTTTTTTATATTTTCTAATCTACCAGTTGATAAATCATCTAATACAATTATTTTTTTATTTTCTTTTACGAAATGCTCAACTAAATGACTACCTATAAATCCAGCACCTCCAGTAATTATATATTTGATCATATTTTATTTTAAATTAAATTAAAATTAGCCAACGCTCCGCACTATGTAAAAATAGTTTTTTTACATATTCATAATAAAATAGTTTTTTATACTGGTCTAAATAAATTTTCTCTTTTAGATACTGTTACTTTGTAATTACCTAAAATCGCATTTATAGACAATTTTTTTTCATGTATGATACTGAATACCATATTGGTAAACGGACCAGATATAAATTCAAATTTTTTTTTATTTTTAAAATCAAAAAAAGTTGATTTTAAAAAGCCATTTTCGTCCTCATTTTCTCTGCATTTATTAATAAATCTTTCAATTTCTTTTTGTGAATTTAAAAAATCACTTAAGAAGTATTTTAATCCCTTGCAATATTTTAATGAGGCTAAAACTGATTTTTTTGAAAAATCTTTATGGAAACAGAGTATGTAATCTCCAAGTAATAGACTTTCTTTAATATAAATATTTTTTTTTAGAAATCTTTTTAATTGAATCTTTGGGATATAAAATATCACATCATTACCTATTTTTTTTAAAAATTCATTTTTTAGTAATGTTAAATTTTTTCTATTAACCTTAAGAACTGTCCACATTTATTTATCTTCTTTTTTTATTTCTTTTTTTGCTCATCATATATTTCTTTTTTTAGCTCATCATATTCTTTCATTTTTCTTTTCATAAAATTTATTGTAAGTCTAGTTTTTGCAGCAATTCCTTTAGGGGTCAAAATATAAACATAACCAAATTTATTTGGATTTTTTTGAAAATTTTTTATTTTTATTAATCCTTTTGAGTTTAAAGCTTGGAGGCAATAATTTATTTTACCCAAACTAAAACCCAGTTCGTATGCTAATTGTCTTTGTGAAGAATTGGGGTTCGACTTAATTTTTCTTAAAACATTAAATTGATCTAAGTTATCGCTCATGTTGTTCAAATTTTGAACAACTTAGTTCAATTTTTGAACACTGTAAAGCTTTTTAAAATATTTATTTGACTTCATAAAGTAATTCATTATAAAACTAACTATTACTGAGTTTTGGTGGGGAACAATGTGAAATTCATTGACTGTACCTGCAACGGTAAGTTTTTAATATAAAAATAAGTCCGAGCGCCGCCCAGTAAAGTCCTATGTTGAATGAAGGCCAGGAAAAGTCTAGTTCTACTAATGAAAAATTAGCAAAGGCATTAAATGATTAAAGATTGGTAAATCTTATTACCAATATAAAAAAAATGGGGAGTCTTATGATTTTAAGAATAAGTCTTATTTTAGTTTATTTTTTACTCTTTATTAAAATTAGTTTTGCTGATGACATGCCCATAATAGTTATAGCACCAAGTAAAATAGTTCAGTCATATAGTACAGTAGGTACGTCTGTTACATCTTTGAGTAATAAAGAGATACAAGAAGATGGAGATTTTTTTTTAGGTGAAGTTTTAAATGATAATTTACCTGGTATGAATTATTTTAGATCAGGCGGCTATGGAACAGTATCTGGAGTACAGCTAAGAGGTCTGCCCAAAAGATATTCAACAGTATACATTGATGGAGTTAAAATGTCAGATCCATCTTCAAGTGATAACTCATTTTATTTTTCAAATATCATGACATCATCGATAGATAAAGTTGAGATTCTAAGAGGTTCTAATAGTTCAATATATGGAAGTGGTGCGATAGGAGGGGTAATTAATATTTTTACAAAAAAAGGCAATTACAAAGAAACAAAAATTAATCTAAGCGGTGGATCAAATGGAACTGATAACATAGATTTTTCAACTGGAAACAATTATGGAAATCATAGTTATTTTATTGGAATAAATAAATTTAATACGGATGGTATCTCAGCTATGAATGATGAGAAAACCACAAATGATGACGACAGCTATAAAAATGAAAGTTTAATAGCAAATTATTCATATCAAATGAACAATGATAGTATTTTAAGTGGAAGTTTAAGATATAGCGATTCTTTCCTTAATTACGATGAAGTGACATCTGGTAGGACAGACTCAAATAACTCAACAGATGACGATGAACTATCTTATAACTTAAGCTTAACATCAAAAAAAGGTAGATTTAATCATACATTTTCCTACAGTTATACAGGAATAGATAGAGCAACTAAAAACTATTTAAATAATCCAAAAAATTATTATGGATATAGAGACTCTATAAATTATATTGGAAATTATAATTTTGATTTAGATACTAAAATTGTTTTTGGTTTAGAAAATGAGTTTGATAAAGCAAAATTTCAAAAGGATTGGCCGACAGACTATTTGGAGAGTGATGAAGCAATATATTCTCAATTTTTAGATTTACAATTTAGACCTAAAGAAAATTTGTATAGCACTCTCGGTTTGAGACGTGATGATCATACTACTGCTGGAGCATACAATACTGGCAGAATAACTATGGCATACAAACTAGATGGAAATTCTAAAATAAGATCAAGTTATGGAACTGGTTTAAGATACCCTACACTTTATGATTACTTTTATGGAACAACTGTAACTAAAAAAGAAGATTTAGCTCCAGAAAAAAGTAAAAGTTTAGATATAGGTTATGAGACAAAATTAGATGAAATCAATACTGACTTTATAATATCTTTATACAAAATTGAATACGAAGATGCTTTAGAAGGATGGCAATCAAATGGTTGGAAAATTCAAAACACTACTGCTAAAATTGAGAGTAAAGGTATTGAAATAGAAGCTTTTTATAAAAAATCAGAAAAATTTAATGTTTCTTTAAATTATAATTATACTGATACACATGATGGAGCTGATTGTGATGATCCAAATGTTGGAAGCACAAGCTGTATAGATGAGTCAATGGTAAGAGTACCAAGACATTCTTCTAATGTTAATTTGAGTTTCAAAACAAAGAATAATTTAAAGAACAGCTTATCTTTAAAATATAATGGAGAAGTAAGAGATTATGGAAATGGAAATAATAGTTTCGCAGATGTAATTTTAGATGATTATTTTATCGCAGACTATAGCTTGAAATATGATTTATTTAATTATGGCAAAATCTATATGGATATTAATAACGTATTTAAAAATAATTATGAACAAGCATTTATGTATTCTTCAATGGGAAGAAACATAAATATCGGAATAAGAATGGTTTATTAGTTGAGTTATTTAGTTTAGTTTATATAGTAACAGAATTATGACTTATTTAAAATTCTCATTAGGAATTTTTTTAGTTTTAGCGGCAAGTAGATTTATTCCGCATCCACCAAATTTTACGAGTCTTTTAGCTTTAAGCTTTTATGTTCCAGCGCTTTTGGGATTGAAATATATTCCTGCATTATTAATTAGTTTTATAATTACAGATATATTTATTGGTTTTCATAATCTTACTTTATTTACATGGGGAAGCATAATAATCATAGGATTGATATCACAATATTTAACATCCAGCATTTTATCTAGAATATTTGGTGCCTTATTAGGTGCAACCTTATTTTTTGCGATTACAAATTTTGGCGTTTGGCTAACAGGATCATATGGATATACATTCGGTGGATTTTTAAATTGTTATACTTTAGCAATACCTTTTTTTACATATAGTCTAATTTCTACACTTATTTTTTCTGCAATTATAGAAACTATTTACAAATTAAAAAAACAATATAGCCTCTTAGCTTGAATTAAATTTTTTTAAAAATACTCTATAAAATCTTTTAAAAATTCTAAACCAATATCGCCACTTTTTTCTGGATGAAATTGTGTTCCAAAAATATTGTTTTGAAAAATAGAGGAAGTATATTTAATTTTTTCATATTCACTAAAACTAAGCTCATTTTCTTTAATTTTTAAGTTTGCTACATATGAATGAATAAAGTAAAATTTCTGTTGTTGATATTTGCTCAAAAATTTAAATTTACTTGTATGTTTAAATTTAACTTTGTTCCAACCAATTACTGGTAAAATAATATTTTTTTTTGGTAAAAGTTTTACTTTGCCTTCAATAAAATTAAGACCAGGATTTATACCATTTTCCTCACCTTCAGATAACATTAATTGCATACCTAAACATATCCCAAATATTATAGTATTATTTTCAAAAGATTTTTCAAAAAACTTTAAATATTTTTTTTGCAATATTAAATTGCTACCCTTTTTAAAAGAGCCAACTCCAGGAATGAATATAATATCATAATTAGTTTTTTTTTTTTCTGAAAAAAAATCAGGTTCAAAACCTATTTTTTTTAATGCATTATACAAACTTTTAATATTTCCTAACCCATAGTCTAAAATACAAATTTTTTTCACACTTTATTTATTAAATCTTTTATTTTTAATTTTCCATAATGTAAAACTGAAGCCAATGCCACACTTGAGTGTTTGTAATTTTTTTTTAAATTAATTATATCTTGTATATTTCCACATCCTCCTGATACAATTAAAGGAACATATGTTTTGTTTTTTATAGAATTTATCATGTCAATATCAAAACCTTTTTGAAGTCCTTCGTGATTAATTGAAGTTAAAAGTATTTCTCCACATCCAAGACTCTGAACTTTATCTATCCAATTTGATAAATCAATATTGGTTTTCTCTCTTCCATTGTATTTATATACTTCCCATTTTTTTTCTGAAGTTTCTTTCGCTTCAATATAGCTTACTATAGAGCTTGAACCAAAATTGTTTACAGCAGTTTTTATAAAATTTGGGTTTTCTGTGGCATATGAATTGATTGCTACTTTGTCGGCTCCAGAATTTAGTGCTAATTCTATATCCTTTAAATTTCTTATACCTCCTCCGATTGTTATAGGAACAAATATATTTCGAGAAGACTCATTAATTATTTCAAATAAATTATTTCTTCTATACAAACTTGCAACAGCATCTATAAATATAATTTCATCAATGTTTTGCTTATAATATTTTGATGCAATTTCTACTGGGCTTCCTATTTTTCTTAAGCCTTCTAGATTTATACCCTTAATAACAAAATTATTTTTAATATCTAACCTTGCTATTATTCTCATTTATTTTTACTTGTATATTTCTAGCCAATATTGATCTTGGATAATTGACAATCCATTCGTAATTAAATTTTCTCCTTTTTTATTTTTAAATGTCCATGATCTAACAGGATCTTGTCTATATTTTTTAATTGGTTTAATTGGAATAAATTTATGAGTTTTTAATTTGTAATTATGTTTTTTATAAAAATTTCTAATCCCTACAATAGAATGAATATTCCATCCACTTTGCAGGTACTTTGAATTCTTATCATAAGTCTTATATTTTATAAAAACTTCTATTGGAAATTTGTTGAAATGATTAAATATGAAAATTTTACCATTTTTATTTAAAAGCTTTAAAAGATTTTTGTAAACAAGCTTACAATCATCAAATATTGATATTACTCCAGATACAATAATAATATCAAATTTATCATTAATTGATATTTTGGAATTAATATTTACCTTCTTAAATGATATATCTTTTTTAAATTTTTTTTTACAAAGATTAAGTAAGCTTTTATTTACATCATATCCTGTAAGCTGAGAATGATTAAAATGTTTTCTTAAGTTATACAACAATTCACCATTTGCACAGCCAATATCAAGAATTTTTGATCTTTTAAAAATTTTTTGTTCTTTTAAAATTTTAATTAAATAATTAAAAGATTGTTTAGTTTTTTCATACCTCTTTTCTTTTAAATAAAGGCTATCATGTAGTCTAACAATTTTTGGCATGATTTAATCAAATATTATTTATAGATTTTTTTTTGATAATTCTTTAATTTGCAATAGTTTTAAAATCTTTAACTCCACCTTTTTTTGAAAAAGCATTAATATAATCCATATTTTCTTCGGCATTCACTGTTCTCTTTTTATGAAATATTACAACTTCCTCTTCGTTCATAAACTTAAAATCTTCTAAATATGGATTAGAATAATTTGCAACCATAGTAAACCTTACTTTAGATCCATTATTTGCAAAAGTCTTATGAATTAAATGTTGATGAAACAAAATAACATCTCCTGGTTTCATAGAAAAATTAACCTTAGGTAAATTAATATTTTTAACATTTTCATCTATTATTGACTCGCTTATATAATTTTCATTTTGTCTCACAATATGGTGGGGCACTTCTCCTAATTTAATACTTTTTTCTATGACTGTCATAGTTCCATTTTCCTCTTTTTTTGTCTCGTTAATTATGGGAGCCCATAACTGTACTGCATTACTGTTTGGTAAAGTAAAATAAGATTCTTGATGCCATTTTAATTCATAAGTGTTGTCTTTTGGAGGATCAATTCTTATAAAACCTTCCCAGATATATGGGGAAGCATTCTTGTTAATTTGATTGATGCCACACAATTCCTTAACAATTTTTATTAGTTTTTCATCACTAATAATTTGTTGAAACTCAGGTAGCTTTCTAATTGTATTATAAATTACTTGAATACTATCAAATTGATTTTTTTGTTTTCTTATTTTATTTAATTGAATTATTCCTTCATCATGAAAGTTTTCAGTAATTTTAAGATTATTTTTTTCCATAAAAAATTTTATGTTAGATTTTATTGCATTCTCTAAACTTTCAATCTTAGACTTGTCTAAAAAATCTTTTAAAACTACAAAACCATTTTCGTTATATTCTTGCAAGAGATCCATTTTTTTATTCAGTAAATATAAATTATCAAAACTATAAAGACAAAATTTGAATTTAGCAAGAAAAAGCAGTAATAATCAAATGAAAATATAATGAAATTTAACTTAAAAAAATTTAACGATGAGGGGTATTTAGTATTTCATAACATTATTCCAAAAAAATATATAAATAAATTTAATCAAGAAATAAAGAAAGTAAAAAAATTAAATTTAAAAAGTAAAAATAAAAATTTTGAAACTCTTTTTTCTAAAAATTCAAATAGAAAAAGATTCTATATATTGCTGCAAGATTTAAAATCAGTAAGAAAAATTGTGAATTACTTAGATGATTTATTTGAAAAAAAAAAAATTTACAAATTATTAGGATTTAAGGCAATATCATTATTTAACAGTTTAATTATATCAATTCCAAATGATGTAAAAAATATGAACCCGCTACATCAAGATATTTATGCACATTATTCAAAAAAATACTTAAAAATCTGGGCACCCATATCAAAAGTGAGCAAAAAATATGGATCTATGCAAATGTTTAAAGGTTCACATAAGTTAGGGTTTATAGAACCAAAGTATAAAAATAAAAAGTCTACCTATCCTGAAATTGATAAAAGAATTTTAGCAGGTTATAATTCAGAGGTATTCAAGTTAAATCCAGGCTCATTAGTAATATTTAATCCACTTATTACACACAAAAGTATAAAAAATGTATCAAATAAAGTTAGATTTACCATTGGAATGGATATTCAAGATATTGACCTTGTCGGTGATAATAAATTATTCAATAAAATGATGCGTATAAGTCAAATAAGGTCAAAAAAAAGAAAAAAAAATTATAAAATTAAAAATTGAAAAAAATCAAATATATACAAATCAGATAATAACAAAAATTTTTTTCAGTGCATAAATCAAGCCAATTGAGCTATTAGTACTGGTCAGCTACACGCGTTACCGCGCTTCCACACCCAGCCTATCAACGTGGTGGTCTACCACGGCTCTATAGGAAGAACTAGTTTTGAGGTGAGTTTCCCGCTTAGATGCTTTCAGCAGTTATCTCGTCCATACTTAGCTACCCTGCACTGCGGCTGGCGCCACAACAGGTCCACCAGTGGTATGTTCAACCCGGTCCTCTCGTACTAGGGTCAACTCCTCTCAATTCTTCTACACGCATAGCAGATAGGGACCGAACTGTCTCACGACGTTCTGAACCCAGCTCACGTACCACTTTAATTGGCGAACAGCCAAACCCTTGGGACCTGCTCCAGCCCCAGGATGTGATGAGCCGACATCGAGGTGCCAAACACTGCCGTCGATATGAGCTCTTGGGCAGTATCAGCCTGTTATCCCCGGCGTACCTTTTATCCGTTGAGCGATGGCCCTTCCACTCAGAACCACCGGATCACTATGACCGACTTTCGTCTCTGCTCGACTTGTCAGTCTCACAGTCAGGCAGGCTTATGCCATTGCACTCTACGAACGATTTCTGACCGTTCTGAGCCTACCTTCGCACGCCTCCGTTACTATTTGGGAGGCGACCGCCCCAGTCAAACTACCCACCATACAATGTCTTGATGCCGGATAACGGCAATCAGTTAGATGCCAAGAAAAACAAAAGAGGTATTTCACTGGTGACTCCACAAAAGCTGACGCCTTTGTTTCAATGTCTCCCTCCTATGCTAAATATGTTTTTCCTAACACCAATGTAAAGTTGCAGTAAAGGTGCACGGGGTCTTTCCGTCTAACTACGCGAACTCCGCATCTTCACGGAGAATTCAATTTCACTGAGTTGATGTTGGAGACAGCGGAGAAATCGTTACGCCATTCATGCAGGTCGGAACTTACCCGACAAGGAATTTCGCTACCTTAGGACCGTTATAGTTACGGCCGCCGTTTACTGGGGCTTCAGAAATGAGCTTGCACCCATCGCATTAACCTTCCAGCACCGGGCAGGCGTCAGACCCTATACATCCACTTACGTGTTAGCAGAGCCCTGTGTTTTTGATAAACAGTCGCTTCTCCCTGGCTTGTGCCACCTCTAAATGGTTGCCCACAAAGAGGTCTTCTTTATTCCGAAGTTACAGAAGCATTTTGCCGAGTTCCTTCAACATCATTCTCTCAAGCGCCTAAATATACTCTATTAATCCACCTGTGTCGGTTTAGGGTACGGTCTTATGATGGAGCTATTTCCTGGGACCCTTTCGCGGCAAGTTCAATCCATTAAGAACTTACAACTTACAGAATCCGTCACTTCCATCTGGTTAAGGAATATTAACCTTATTTCCATCGACTACGGCTTTCGCCCTCGCCTTAGGGGCCGACTAACTCTGCGCGGATTAACCTTGCGCAGAAACCCTTGGATTTTCGGCGAAGAAGTTTTTCACTTCTTTTATCGTTACTCATGTCAGCATTCGCACTTCTGATACCTCCAGGATCCCTCACGGGTATCCCTTTACAGGCTTACAGAACGTTCCGCTACCGCTTATAAAACTCGAAAGTTTTATAAACCCACAGATTCGGTATGTGATTTTAGCCCCGTTACATCTTCGGCGCAGAAACTCTATTAGACCGGTGAGCTGTTACGCTATCTTTAAAGGATGGCTGCTTCTAAGCCAACCTCCCGGCTGTTAAGGAATTTCCACATCCTTTCACACTTAATCACAATTTTGGGACCTTATCTGGTGGTCTGGGCTCTTTCCCTCTCGACCATGGACCTTAGCACCCACAGTCTGTCTGTTGAAGAACTACGTTTAGCATTCGGAGTTTTATTAGGTTTGGTAAGAATCTCTTCCCCCTAGCCCATTTAGTGCTCTACCTCTAAACGCATATTTATTCAACGCACTACCTAAATAGTTTTCGCGGAAAACCAGCTATCTACGAATTTGGTTGGCCTTTCACCCCTTACCACAAGTCATCCAAAGACTTTTCAACGTCAACTGGTTCGGTCCTCCAGCAAGTGTTACCTTGCATTCAACCTGCTCATGGTAAGCTCATTCGTTTTCGGGTCTAATTCACTAAACTAATCGCCCTATTAAGACTTGCTTTCGCTGCGCCTACACCTAGATGGCTTAAGCTTGCTTAATAAATTAAGTCACTGACCCATTATACAAAAGGTACGCCGTCACTCTAAAAAGAGCTTCGACTGATTGTAGGCATGCGGTTTCAGGTTCTATTTCACTCCCCTAATAGGGGTTCTTTTCACCTTTCCCTCACGGTACTAGTTCACTATCGGTCACTGAAGAGTATTTAGGCTTAGAGGGTGGTCCCCCTATATTCGAGCAGGATTTCACGTGTCCCGCTTTACTCAAGAAATTTATTAAACATTACTCATACGGGACTATCACCCTCTGTGGTTAGCTTTTCCAAACTATTCAAATTTTTTTAACAAATCTACTGGCCTATTCCGCGTTCGCTCGCCACTACTAACGGAATCTCAATTGATTTCTTTTCCTCCGGTTACTTAGATGTTTCAGTTCTCCGGGTTGTCTCTTTAAACGTATGTATTAAGTTTAAAGTACCACATAAAGTGGTGGGTTTTCCCATTCGGAAATTTACGGATCAAAACTTGCATACAGCTCCCCGTAACTTATCGCAGTATACCACGTCCTTCATCGGCTTTCAGTGCCAAGGCATCCGCCACACGCCCTTAAACGCTTGATTTATGCACAGAAAAAAATTCTGTGTTGAATCAAATTTTGTTGGAATGTTCATCTATTCGAACATTCTATGATTGTTCATCTATTCGAACAATCGGATATAGATATTGATAATATAAAATTTTTTACAAAATAAAATAACTAAGTGTTTCTTGGTGGAGGATAGCGGGATCGAACCGCTGACCTCCTGAATGCAAATCAGGCGCTCTCCCAGCTGAGCTAATCCCCCAGTAATATTTGGTGGGCCGAGAAAGACTCGAACTTTCGACCCCACCCTTATCAAGGGTGTGCTCTAACCAACTGAGCTACCGGCCCCTATGCAGATAAAGAGAAACACTAATTCAAGAAGAGAAATGAGGACGGTCAACATTAACCTGTTATATTTTTTAGATTAAGAAATAATCCTTAATCATCCTTAGAAAGGAGGTAATCCAGCCGCAGGTTCCCCTACGGCTACCTTGTTACGACTTCACCCCAGTCGCTGACTATACCGTGGTCAAGGTTTTTAAACCTTGCCTTAAGGTAGAACCAACTCCCATGGTGTGACGGGCGGTGTGTACAAGACCCGGGAACGCATTCACCGCGGCGCGCTGATCCGCGATTACTAGTAATTCCAGCTTCATGTACTCGAGTTGCAGAGTACAATCCGAACTGAGGCATCATTTTAGGATTTGCTTGACGTCGCCATCTTGCTTCCTATTGTAAATGCCATTGTAGCACGTGTGTAGCCCAACACGTAAGGGCCATGAGGACTTGACGTCATCCCCACCTTCCTCCAGCTTATCACTGGCAGTTCTTTCAGAGTGCCCAACTAAATGATGGCAACTAAAAGTGAGGGTTGCGCTCGTTGCGGGACTTAACCCAACATCTCACGACACGAGCTGACGACAGCCATGCAGCACCTGTGTTTCGTCCGGCCGAACCGAAAACTCTAATCTCTTAGAGTCGCGACGAACATGTCAAGTGTTGGTAAGGTTCTGCGCGTATCTTCGAATTAAACCACATGCTCCACTACTTGTGCGGGTCCCCGTCAATTCATTTGAGTTTTAACCTTGCGGTCGTACTCCCCAGGCGGTGTGTTTATTGCTTTCGCTGCGACACTAAAAATTAATTTCCAACGTCTAACACACATCGTTTACGGCATGGACTACGAGGGTATCTAATCCTCTTCGCTACCCATGCTTTCGTTCCTCAGTGTCAGTAATGATCCAGAAAGCTGCCTTCGCAATTGGTATTCTTTCTAATATCTACGAATTTCACCTCTACACTAGAAATTCTGCTTTCCTCTATCATACTCTAGCTAAAAAGTTTTGATTGCAGTTCCGGAGTTAAGCTCCGGGATTTCACAACCAACTTTTTTAACCACCTACGAACTCTTTAAGCCCAGTAATTCCGAACTACGCTAGGTCCCTTCGTATTACCGCGGCTGCTGGCACGAAGTTAGCCGGACCTTCTTATTCGGGTACAGTCATTTTCTTCCCCGACGAAAGAGCTTTACAACCCAAGGGCCTTCTTCACTCACGCGGCATCGCTGCATCAGAGTTTCCTCCATTGTGCAATATTCCCTACTGCTGCCTCCCGTAGGAGTTTGGGCCGTGTCTCAGTCCCAATGTGGCTGATCATCCTCTCAGATCAGCTATTGATCAAAGTCTTGGTAGGCCATTACCCCACCAACAAACTAATCAAGTGCGGGCTCATCCATTGGCGCATAAAGCTTTCTCCGTAAAGACTTATGAGGTATTAGCACAAGTTTCCTCGTGTTATTCCTCACCAAAGGGAAGATACCCACATGTTACTCACCCGTCTGCCACTAAGTATTGCTACTTCGTTCGACTTGCATGTATAAGGCGTGCCGCCAGCGTACGTTCTGAGCCATGATCAAACTCTCAAGTTTAAAAACGGCGCACACTAGCTTCTATATAAATACTAAGAATAATATTTATATATGTTTGAAGTGTGTACGACAAATTTTGGTAACCTTAACCGTCCACACTTCTCTTCTTAAAATTTTTTACAAATAAAATAGCTAATTAGGCTATAAAGCCTAATAAATAACATTTTTTCTTATGTTGAGTGGACCGCTTATATTGGAAAAAATTAATAAATCAAGTTATTAGATATTTTAAAAATATGCTAAAAAACCTTATAAACCGGTGCATTTTTAACAAATACATTAATGAATAAAAGATTAATTTTTAGAATAGTTGGAAAATTTAATTATTTAATTTGGCTTATATTATTAATTTCCTTCGCAGTTTTTGTAACTTACTTTTATGATAGTAATAAAAATAAACAAATAATTTACTTAAATAAACTTTTAAATAATACGTATCTTAGTAATTCAATAAAGAAAATTACTTCTGAACTTAAGCCAAGATATGTTAATTTAGAATATACTGTAAATCAAGGTGATACATACGAAAATATTATAAATAATATCAATATTCCAAGCTTTGAAAAAAAGTTGTTTTTAAAGTCAATAACTAAAAATAAAAATGTAAAAATTTTAAGAGTAAATCAAAAAATTTATTTTACAATTGACAGAAGAAATAAAACAAGAATTATCAATTTTACGATTGAAATAGATAAAAAAAAAAATATTTTATTTACAAGAAGTGAGAATAAAAAAGATTTTACTTCAAAAATTATTGAAAAAAATTTAACCAAAACAATTACTTTTAAAGAAGGTGTTATAACGAATAGTTTATACGGAGCGGCTGTAGAGAAGGGAATCAAACCAAATATAATAATTGAGTTTGCAAGATTGTATGGTTTTACAATAGATTTTCAAAGGGATATTTGGAAAAATGATTCTTTCCAAATAATATTCGAAGAATTCAAAAATGAAGATGGTTCCGTAATAGAAACGGGAGATATAATTTATGGAAATTTAAATACAAAAAATACAGATCATCAACTTTATAAATTTGAATATGAAGATAACAAAATTGATTATTTTGATGAAAATGGGAAGAGTGTAAGAAAATCATTAATGAAGACGCCAATCAACGGCGCAAGACTTTCGTCTTCTTTTGGGAAAAGAAAGCATCCAATACTTGGTTTTACTAAAATGCATACTGGTACAGACTTTGCGGCACCAAAAGGAACCCCTATAATGGCTTCGGGTGACGGCATTGTAATTAAATCAAGCTGGTGTGGAGGTGGTGGGAATTGTGTAAAAATAAAACATAATTCAACTTATCAAACTGTTTATGCTCATATGTCAAAATTTGGAAGAGGCATTAAAAAAGGTGTTAGAGTAAAACAAGGACAAATTATTGGATACGTTGGTTCAACTGGTTTATCAACTGGACCTCATTTACACTATGAGGTTATTGAAAATGGAAGAAAAATAAATTCTCAAAAAATGAAGTTGCCCTCAGGAAAAATCTTAAAAGGTAAATTGAGAAATAAATTTGAAGTAAATAAAATAAAAACTAATGTATTAAAATCAGAGCTAATTTCAAAATTATAAAAAATTTAAATTACTTATCTATTAACCTTTTTTCAGCATTAATTTCGCTTTGTTTAACGTTTTCTGATGTTGTTTCTTCTGTAAGAGATGAATTGAAGTTTGCTTCTCTTGCTACCTCACGACTCTGCAAAATTCTTGCAAAATGATCTGCATGCTGTAAGTAATTTTCTGATAAAATCTTGTCCCCATTTGAAATAGCTTCTTTTGCAAGATCATTATATTTGTCAATTAATTTAGATGCGTTTTGATTATTTCTGCCTGGATTTTTTCTTATGAAATCTAAATTATTGTTAAATTCTCCATTTATTTTATGTCCATTTCCATTTCTTTTTCTGAAACTTCTATCTCCATTTGACTTATATCTATTTCTTCTGTGATTATTTTTAAAATTATTCATTTATTAATTTTTGTAGATATTAAACACCTTTCTTTACCCGAAAAATCTTTACATATTGAATTAATATAAAAACCATTGTTAAGAAGAATTTTTGTTGAACAATTTTTTTGTTTTTCTCCAATTTCCATGATCAGTTTACCGTTAATTTTTAATAATTTATAACTATTTTTAATTATTTTTTTTATACTTTCGAAGCCACTAACTCCGCCATACAGTGCTAGCTTTGGTTCAAATAACCTAACATCATCATCCAATCTATTTAAATCTACTTTATTAATATACGGAGGATTAGATATGATTAAATCATATTTATTTGAATTAAATTTGTCAATATCGATATTTAAAAATTTAATTTTATTTTCTAAGTGATGCATATTTGCATTAATTTTCGCTACTTTTAACACTTCTTTTGACAAATCTATAGCTGTAGCATAGCAATTAGGCCTCTCTTTTAGTAATGAAACTATCAAACAACCAGAACCTGTTCCAATATCTAAAATATTTAATTCTTTTTCAACTGGTATATATTTTAAGGCTTGCTCAATAAGTTGTTCTGATTCAGGCCTAGGTATAAGTACTGATTTATTAATATAAAATTTAAATTTCCAAAAATATTTGAAACCTAATATATATGACATTGGATTTTTTCTTTTTCTTTTATTTACATAAAAATTAAATTGATCTTTTTCAATATCGTTAATTTTATCTTTTAAATTTGTTAGAATTTCCTCTCTTGTTTTGTTTAAAATTTTTGACAAAATAAGTTCACAATCTAAATTTGAACTTTTTATATTGTTATCCTTTAAAATTTTATTTCCTTTATTTAATATTTCTTGATAATTCATTTAATTTAAATTACTTAGTTTTTCTTGTTGAGCTTGGATACTTAAATTTTCTATCATTTCATCGAATATTTCACCTTCCATAAATTCTTCTAACTTATGCAAAGTTAAATTTATTCTATGATCTGTAACTCTTCCTTGTGGGAAATTGTATGTTCTTATTCTTTCAGATCTATCTCCAGATCCAATTTTACTCTTCCTGTCTTTTGATCTTTCATCATCTCTTTTTTGTCTTTCTTGTTCATAAATTCTTGATCTTAATATTTTGAGTCCCTTCTCTTTATTTCTGATTTGCGATTTTTCATCTTGTTGGCTCACTACTATTCCTGTAGGTAAATGGGTAATTCTAACAGCAGAATCTGTCGTATTTACACTTTGACCACCAGGTCCACTACTTCTAAAAACATCGATTCTTAAATCTTTATCTTCTATCTTAACATCAACATCTTCGGCTTCTGGCAAAACAGCTACTGTTGCTGCTGAAGTATGAACTCTGCCCTGAGTTTCTGTATCTGGAACTCTTTGAACTCTATGAACTCCACTTTCGTATTTTAGCGAGGAGTAAATATTTTTTCCTTTTATGGATGCTATTACTTCTTTCAAACCTCCTGCATCGCTTCTTGATATAGTTATTACTTCCATTATCCATTTTTTTTTATGACTAACTTTTTCGTACATTTTAAATAAATCTGAAGCAAAAAGACTAGCCTCTAATCCACCCGTACCTGCTCTAATTTCTATAATAGCATTCTTTGTGTCAGCCTCATCTTTAGGTAATAAAAATAATTTAATTTTATTTTCATTTTTATCATGTTTTAAAATTAAATCTTCTAGTTCTAGTTTTGCTAAATCTTTTATTTCTTTTTCATTTTTTACATCATTAGCTATTTTTTCTAGCTCATTTTTATTTTTTTGAAATAAAATATACTCTTTAGCTTCTTTGATTATTTCGTTTAATTCTGAATATTCTTTTGATTTTTCTGCAAAATTTTTTTTATCTACTTCTCCTGAAGAAAGTTCCCTTTCTAATTCAGAATGCTTGGTAATTAAGTTTTGAACTTTCGTATTTGGTAGCATTAGTTGTTTTTTTCAATTTCTTCAGCTTTTTTTTCAACTAAATCTACAACTTTAGAAATAATACTTTCTGTAGCAATTTTTTCCGTCTCAATACCTTTCAAGTAAAGCATATTACTTCCTTTTCCGCCTCCTGTTATACCTATGTCTGTTTGAGAAGCCTCCCCAGGTCCATTAACCACGCAGCCAATAATTGACAATGTAATTGGTGTTTTGATATGTGAGAGCTTTTCTTCCAAAATTTTTACTGTATCAATAACTTCAAATGCTTGCCTTGCACATGAAGGACATGAAATTATTTTTACCCCTCGATTTCTAAGATTTAATGATTTAAGTATTTCATTTCCAACTTTTACCTCTTCTACTGGATCATCAGACAATGAAACCCTAATTGTATCACCAATACCCTCTAGCAATAATGTACCAAATCCTATGGATGATTTAATGCTTCCTGGTAAAAAACTACCTGCTTCTGTAATCCCAAGATGTAAGGGGTAATTAGTTTTCAATGATAATTGTTTATATGCAGCTATTGATAAAAAAACATCGGATGATTTCACGCTTACTTTAAGGTTATAAAAATCCTCATTTTCAATAATACTAATATTTCTTAACGCACTTTCAACAAGGGCTTCTGGACAAGGTTCCTTATATTTTTCTAAAATGTCTCGCTCAAGAGATCCAGCATTTACTCCAATTCTAATTGAGCAGTTATTATTCTTTGCCGCATTAATTACTTCTTTGATTTTATTTTCATTTCCAATATTTCCAGGATTTATTCTTAAACAACTTGCCCCATTTTCTGCTGCTTCAATTGCTCTTTTATAGTGAAAATGAATATCTGCTATTATAGGGACAGAAACATGTTTCACTATTTCTTTTAAAGCTTTAGTAGAATCTTCATCAGGGCAAGAGACTCTTACTAAGTCTGCACCTACTCCTGCTATTTGATTTATTTGAGTTACTGTTTTTTTAATATCTTTTGTAAGAGTATTGGTCATTGATTGGACAGAAATAGGATTATTGCCACCAATTTTAACTTTTCCAACATTTATTTCTTTTGTAATTCTTCTTTTAATATCTCTAAAAGGCCTAATGCTCATTTCTATTCTTTATGCCTCCAATTTAAATTCTTTATGAAGAGCAGTAATTGCTTTATTTACATTTTTTTTATCAATTAATACCGATATCTTTATTTCAGATGTAGAAATAACCTGAATATTTATTTTGTGATTTGCTAACGCTTGAAACATTCTATAAGTAACTCCAGGAGTTGTTATCATTCCAACACCAATAATTGAAACTTTTGAAACATTTTTATCAAATAATAACTTTTTAAAATTAATATTTTTATTTAAATTAATTATTTTTCTTGTTTTGTTTAGATCGTCATTTTTGATTGTAAATGTTAAATCAGTTTCTTTTCCATCTGCTGATATATTTTGAACTACCATATCAACATTTATAGAACTTTCTGAAAGAGGCTTAAATATTGACGCAGCAATACCAGGTCTATCTTTTACCCCAACCAATGTAACTTTTGCATCATTTTGAGTAGACGAAATTCCAGTAATAATACTTCGATTAATTATATTTTTTCTTTTTGTAATTATAGTCCCAGATTTTTTTTTAAATGAAGATTTTACCTCAATATCTATTCTACTTAATCGAGCATCTTGAATAGAAACTGGCTGCATTACTTTTGCACCTAATGATGCCATTTCTAACATTTCTTCATAAGAAATTACTCTTATTTTTTTTGCTTTCTTTAGTTTTTTTGGATCAGTGGTATATACCCCTTCAACATCAGTATAAATTATACACCTTTGAGCCTTAAAAAATTTTGCTAGCATTATTGCACTTGAATCTGATCCTCCTCTTCCTGTTGTCGTAATTCTTTCTGCTGTATTTATTCCTTGAAAACCTGCAACAATTGGTATTCCACCACATTTTAAATATCTAATTATATTTTTCCTATGTACTCGACTGATTTTAGAGTACTTGTGCTTATCGTTGGTAATAATGGGAATTTGCCAGCCCATCCATGACCTTGAATTATAACCTTTGTGAATTAGTCTTCCTGCAATTAATGCGCAAGCCACCTGTTCACCCGAAGAAACTAGCACATCATATTCTTCATTAGAGAAATTATTACTTATTTTCTTTGATTTATTTACCAAATCATTTGTTGCTCCACTCATTGCAGAGGAAACTACAATTACTTTATACCTTTTTTTTGTATAATTAATTATTAAATCAGCGACCTTTTTTATTCTATCAATGCTACCAACTGATGTGCCTCCAAATTTTAAAACTACAATTTTCATTAAATTAATTTTTAAATAAGTTAAAATATATTGATAAAATACATCTTGATTATAAAGTCAATTAAGAATGAAAAATAACACAATAGATAAAAAAGAAATAGAAAAATTTTCAAAAATTGCTGAAGAATGGTGGAATCCATCAGGTAAATTCAAGCCTTTACACAAATTTAACCCTATTAGAATTAAATATATAAAAAATAATTTAATTAATGATTTCGATCTAACAAATAAAAAAAAACCTTTGAATGGTTTGAAAATACTAGATATAGGTTGCGGTGGAGGATTATTGTCTGAGCCGCTCGCAAGGTTAGGAGCTAATGTTACTGGAATAGACCCAATAAAAAGAAACATAGAAATAGCAAAGCATCATTTAAAAAAAAGTAAACTTAATATTAAATATTACAATTTTTCTCCTGAAAATTTTATAACTAACATTAAGTATGATGTAATTTTAAATATGGAAATTGTAGAACATGTTGATAATGTAAATTTTTTTATAAAACAAAGCACAAAATTTTTAAAAAAATCAGGAGTAATGTTTGTTGCTACATTAAACCAAACATTAAAATCTTATATTTTTGCGATATTAGGTGCTGAGTATATTCTGAAATGGCTGCCTATTGGTACACATGATTGGCAAAAATTTATTAAACCCGATGAACTCATTAAAATATGTAAAAAAAATTCTCTAAAACTAGAAAGTATTGATGGAGTTAGTTTTAACCCAATATTGGATAAATGGAATATTTCTAGTGACAAATCAGTTAATTACATTACTAAATTTAAAAAAAATTAATTTTCCTTATCATTAATCCAGGGAATAATTTCTGTTTCTATTCCTTCATTTTTTAACTCTTTAACTTCTTCAGATGAAGCATTTCCATAAATTCCTTTTTTCTCTTTTTTTTTATTATAATGAATTGACCTAGCTTCATATGCAAAATTATCACCCACAAATTCAAAATTATCTTTTACAATTTTTTGATATTTTTTTAGTTGATTTTTAATATCCTTAATTTTTTGT
>CACACV010000009.1 GCA_902531025.1 uncultured Pelagibacteraceae bacterium
CTTCTAAAGAAATTTTTATATGTCCTTTATGTGCAGGGTCAAAAGTTCCACCAAGTATTCCAATTTTTTTTTTAATTTCTGATTTGACCTGAACCATAAATCTCGTATTTATAACTTACAAGTTGGTTGAGTCCAACTGGACCTCTTGGAGGAAGTTTATTAGTGGATATTCCTACCTCACCTCCAAAACCAAATTCACCTCCATCAGCAAATTGAGTCGAAGAATTATGTATTGCAATCGAACTTTTTACATTTTTAATGAATAATTTTGCTGATTTTTTATTTTTGGTTATTATTGCATCAGTATGCATAGTTCCGTGTTTATTTATATGACTAATAGCTTCATAAATATCTTTAACAAGTTTTACAGATATTTTTGCTGATAAAAATTCTTTGGACCACATCTTTTCATTGACTATTTTTGTATTTCCTAAATATAATTTTTTTATTTTTGAGTCCGCATATATTTCACAACCATTTTCTTTTAATTCTTGTAAGATATTATTAACAAATTTTGAATTCTTTTTGTGAATAAGCAAAGTTTCGGTTGCACCACAAATACTAGTATTTCTTAATTTTGCATTAATTATAATTTTTTTGGCCATTCTAATATTAGCATCTTTATCGATATATGTATGGCATACTCCCTCAAGATGACCAATGACAGGTACAGATGATAAGTCTTGAACTTTTTTAACTAAGTTTTTGCCACCTCTTGGAATTATTACATCAATGTAATGATTCATTTTTGAAAGCATAAAATCAACTAATTTTCTATCTTTACTTTCAATAAATTGAACAAAATTCATATTTATATTATTTTTTTTTAAAGATTGTCTAAATAGATTTGCTAAAATTTTATTACTAAAATATGCCTCTGATCCACCTCTCAAAATTACACAATTTCCAGATTTAAAACATAAAGTAGAAACATCAGCAGTAACATTAGGTCTGCTTTCATATATTACTCCAATAACACCTATCGGTATAGTTACTCTTTTTATTTTAAGGCCGTTTGGTCTTTTCCATTTACTTAACTCTACATCGACAGGATCTTTAAATTTTATTACTGTATTAATTGATTTAATCATTGAAGTTATTTTTTCTAAATTTAAAGAAAGTCTTTTTATTAAATTTTCTTTTAGTTTTTTTGATTTTGCAAATTTAATATCTTTTTTGTTCTCTGAAATTATTTTTTGCTTATTCTTAATTATTAAACTACAAAAATCTTTTAATACTTTATTTCTTTTTTTTGAATTAATTTTACTTCTAAATGCTATTTTAGAATTTTGTCCAATTTTGATTAATAATTTGCTCATCAAACTCCAACCATATCATCTTTATGAATGACTTCCGATTTAGAAGTATATCCTAATAAACTACTTATTTTATTAGAATGTTGTCCTTTTATTTTTATAATTTCATCTGATGTAAAACTACTTAAGCCTCTAGCAAATTCTTTCATATTTTTATCTAATATTTTAATATGGTCTCCTTTATTAAATTTTCCTCTTACTTCTCTAATTCCAGGCGCCAGTAAACTTTTGCCTCTTTTTAATGCATTTAAAGCGCCATCATCTATAATTAGTTCTCCTTTTGGAGATATAGAGCTTATTATCCATTTTTTTCTGGCATCAAGTTTAGAAATTTTTGGTAAAAACCAAGTACACAAGTTTTTTTCTAACATATTTTTAATTGGACTATTAACTAAACCATTAGAAATTGCCATATGGCATCCCGCTAATTGACAAACTTTTGCAGCATCAATTTTTGTTTTCATTCCACCTGTACCATGTTCGCCAATACTTTTTGTTGCAATTTTTTCAATTTTTTCATCAATGTTTGTTATCTCTTTTATAAGTTTTGCATTTTTATCTATTTTTGGATTTTTTGTATAAAATCCATTTACATCAGAAAGTAAAATTAGACAGTCAGCGCCAGAAATTTGAGCGACTCTTGATGCCAATCTATCGTTGTCTCCATACTTTATTTCGGACGTGGCAATACTGTCATTTTCATTTACAATAGGTACAAATTTTAATTTAAAAAGATTTTCAAAAGTTCTTTTTGCATTAATTGCTCTTCTTCTTTGTTCTGTATCTTCCAGTGTTAACAAAATTTGAGAAAGGTTAATTTTTTTTGAATTAAATTTTTTTATAAATAGATTCATTAACTCAATTTGACCAATAGAAGCTACTGCTTGACTTTTGTCTAATTTTAAATTTTTTTTATTTAACTTTAGTTTTTTACAACCTAAAGCAATTGCACCAGAACTTACAATAATTACATTTTTTTTTAATTTTTGTAGATTTTTTATATCTTGTGCAAAATCCAATAGCCATCTTTCTCTTATATTTTTGTTTTCATTTATAATTAAAGAAGATCCTATTTTGATTACAACTGTTTTTGATTCTTTAAGATACATAACTAATTAATTTAGATTTAATATTAGATACAGTGTTTTTATCGATAGTAGAAATAGATATAACATTTTTATCAATTTTTTTCTTAAATATAGATATTTTTTTGTCAATTTGATCTTTTGTAATTAAATCTATTTTATTAAATACAACTAATTCTTCTTTCTTCAAAAGGTCCTTACTGTATTTTTTTAGCTCATTTCTAACCTGTTTATAAGATTTGACTAAGTCTTTTTCAGAAATATCGATTAAATGTAACAATGTTTTGCATCTCTCAATATGTTTTAAAAATTTAATCCCTAAACCTGTACCAGCATGCGCTCCTTCAATTAATCCTGGTATATCAGCCAATGTGATTTCTTTGTCATCATATATAGCGACACCAAGATTTGGGTTTAGTGTTGTAAATTTATAATTTGCAATTTTAGGATTGGCTCTTGTTAGTGAAGCAAGTAAACTTGATTTTCCTGCGTTAGGCAGTCCAATTATTCCTATATCAGCAATAGTTTTTAATTGTAACCATATCCAATACTCCTCTCCAATAATACCTTTTGTGAATTTTTTTGGAGCTCTATTTGTTGAAGATTTAAACCTTGTATTGCCAAAACCTCCTTTACCACCATTTGCTAATATAAATTCTTCATCTTCTTTTTTGAAATCATAAATAACAGTTTTGTTATCTTCCTCAAAAACTTGAGTACCTACTGGTATTTTTAAAACTAAATTTTTACCACCTTTTCCAGTTTTATTTTTTCCACTACCATCACCGCCACGTTCTGCTTTAAAGTGTTGTTGATATCTGAAGTCAATTAGTGTGTTTAGATTCCTTTCTGATTTTAATATAATCGAGCCACCTTTGCCTCCATCACCTCCATCAGGACCACCAAATTCAATAAATTTTTCTCTTCTAAAACTTGGTGAACCAGATCCACCATCACCTGCTTTTACAAATATCTTAACTTGATCGAGAAATTTCATTATACAACTGTTTAATTTAGTTGTGAGTATTAATTGGGCTTAACTGAAACGTAAGTTCTATCAGATCTACTTTTTTTAAATTCTACTTTTCCTTTAACTACAGAAAATATAGAATGATCTTTTCCCATCCCAACATTTTCGCCAGGAAAAATTTTTGTACCTCTTTGCCTAACTATTATGTTTCCAGGTACCACAATTTGACCACCATACTTTTTTACTCCAAGTCTTCGGCCAGCACTATCTCTTCCATTTCGAGATGATCCACCTGCTTTTTTTGTTGCCATAATTTATTTAGCGCTTTCTTTTACTTCTTTCTTAATTTCTTGTTTTACCTTCTCT
Organism: uncultured Pelagibacteraceae bacterium; assembly: GCA_902531025.1. Taxonomy (GTDB): domain Bacteria; phylum Pseudomonadota; class Alphaproteobacteria; order Pelagibacterales; family Pelagibacteraceae; genus Pelagibacter. The sequence continues at coordinate 3,738 of CACACV010000009.1, forward strand.
GCTTCCGAAATTAATTTTCCATCTTTTGAAAAAATTTTGTTTATTCTAATTAATGAAAATTGTTGTCTATGCCCATTTTTTCTTCTTGAATTTTTTCTTCTTCTTTTTTTAAAAATTAAGATAGTTCTATTTTTTGAATTTTTAATTAAGTCTGCTTCTACTTTTGCTCCTGAAATTATTGGTTCACCCAATTCAATAGTTTTGTCATCGCCATAGGCCAAAACTTCATTAAATTCAACTTTAGTTTCAGGCTTAGAGTCTAATAATTTTTCTACCTTAATTATTTCTCCAGCCTTAACTTTGTATTGTTTTCCGCCTGTTTGTATAACTGCAAATGACATTGTTTCCTAAATTTTATAAACAGCAATATAGTCAGAGGCTTGTTTTAGTCAAGGCGAATAAATTAGAAATTATCCTTTAAATCTCTCAATTTTGAAAATGATTCTACATCTTTTGATCTTAAAAAAATATTACAATCCAATTCCTCCTTAATGGTAGAGGGGACTGTTGGAAGGCCTTTTTCCAATTTTTTTTTTATAGATTTAATTTTTTTAATAAGAGCAGAATTATTTTTATCATGTTCTATACAAAATTCTGAATTTTTTAATGTATATTCATGTCCACAATAGATTTTTGTATTTTCTGGGAAAGATTTAAATAATTGTAAAGAGGAAAACATTTGATCATAAGTGCCTTCAAAAATTCTACCACATCCTAGCGAAAATAATGTATCTCCCGTAAATAAAATGTTTTGATTAAAAAAATGATAACAAATATGTCCAGAAGTATGACCTGGGATATGGTAAATTTTAGCTTCAAATTTATTTTTTTTCCAAATTTCTTTGTCATCCAAGGTAATATCTATTTCTGGAATTCTATTTTCATCTTTTTTGAAACCAATTACTTTTGAATTATATTTTTTCTTTAATTCTTTATTACCACCGATATGATCAAAATGATGATGAGTATTTAGTATAAATTCTAAATTTATATTAAATTTTTCAATATAATTAACTATGGGCGCAGCCTCACTTGGATCAATCACACAGGCAGAATTTTTTTCCTCATCAATTAATAGATAAGAAAAATTGTCTTCCAAACATTTAATTATTTCTATCCTCATTTACTTTCTATTAGAAATATTCCTAAGTCTGACATTAAATTTTTATATTTTAAGTTCTTAACATTTATTTCTGATATTTTATCCTGATTTAAAGCTAATGATTTAAAAATTTTAATATTTCTTTTTTCACAAAAAATAAAAAAATCTTTAATTGTACACATATGCAAATTAGGTGTGTTGTGCCATTCATAAGGTAGATTTTCTGTTAATGGCATAGTTCCATTAATTAATAATTTAAGTCTTACCTTCCAATGACCAAAATTTGGTATTGTTACTATTGCTTTTTTTCCAACTCTCAATAATTCTTTAATAACTTTTTCTGGATTTAAAAAAGCTTGAAGTGTTTGGCTTAAAATTACGTATTCAAAAGAATGGTTTGGAAACTGCATTAAGTCATTTTCTGCGTTGCCCTCAATAACAGGTAATCCTTTTGAAAGACAATTTTGAACGCTTTCCTTTGAAATTTCTAAACCTCTTATATCTTTAGTTTTATTTTCAAATAAATATTTCATTAAATCACCATCTCCACATCCCACATCAAGTGCTTTTGATTTATTTTCAATTAATTCGGAAATAACTTTAAACTCTTTTTTCATATTATTTTTCATAAGTACTACTTAAATAGTTTTTTAAAGTTCCAAGAAAATCTGGAATATTTAATAAAAATGAATCGTGTCCTTTATCTGATTTTATTTCCACAAAACCAACATTAGCACCAATTGCATTTAATGCGATAACGATATCCTTGCTTTCTGATGTTGGATATAGCCAATCTGATGTAAAAGATATAACAAAAAACTTTGTTGTACTATTTGCAAAAGCTTTTGATAAATTTCCATCAAATTTTTTTGTTAAATCAAAATAATCCATAGCTCTTGTAATATATAGATAGCTATTGGCATCAAAACGATCTACAAAAGTAGCACCTTGGTGTCTTAAATAGCTTTCTATCTGAAAGTCAGCATCAAAACTAAATTTTAAATCATCTCTTTCTTGAAGTTTTCTTCCGAACTTTTCTTGCAATCCTTTTTTTGATAAATAAGTAATGTGTGCAGCCATTCTTGCTACTGCCAAACCTTTGTTAGGACTTTTTTCTTTTTCACCATATGAACCATTTTGCCAGTTTACGTCAGCCATAATTGATTGTCTGCCAAGTTCATTTAATGCAATGTTTTGTGCAGAATGACTCGCTGTGCAAGCTATTGGAACTGCCACTTTGGCTTTATTTGGAAAGTTTGAAACAAACTGTAAAACTTGCATTCCACCCATAGAACCTCCGGCTACAGCAAATAAAGTTTCAATTTCAAAAAAATCTAGAAGATTGTATTGTGCATTGACCATATCATTTATTGTAATAACAGGAAAATCTGTTCCAAATGGTTTTTTAGAATTTTCATTTATTGTACTTGGTCCATAGGAGCCCATGCATCCACCAATAACATTTGCAGATATTACAAAAAATTTTTCTGTGTCAAATGCTTTACCTGGACCTAATGCATGACTCCACCATCCATCTTTTTTTGTAATTGGATTTATATCTGATGCAAATTGATCACCAGTTAAAGCATGAAAGACTAAAATTGCATTGTCTTTATTTTCATTTAATTTTCCATATGTCTCGTAAGCCAAAGGAAAATTTGAAATTTCTTGTCCACAATCTAATTTTAGTGGTTTTTTAATTATTATCTTTTTTACCTTACTTAAATTGTTCATATACTTTTTTTATTGAATTGTGAGGTAAAAAACTTGTTTAGCAGGTTTTTTAAAGCGCTCGCAATTCAGTTTAAATCAGCGCATAGACGTTTTATAAGATAGATAATTATATGTCAATTTTTAAGGAAATAATTGATTGTATTATTTAATTATAAGACTATTTATTACTAAAAATTAGCATAATGACCAGTCCATCTTTTAGAAAAATAAATCTACAAGCTTATAAGCCAGGAAGATCGACAATAAAAATAAATGATAGAGCTATAAAATTGTCAGCTAATGAATCTGCCTTTGGTATTAGTGATAGAGCCAAAAAAGTATTAAAAAATTTTAATTCGAATATTTCAAAATACCCTGATGGAAAATTTAAAGAGCTAATAAATGAAATTTCAAAAAAATATAATTGTGATGGAAACAAAGTAATTTGTGGTTCTGGCTCTGATGAAATAATTCAAATGTTATGCCAACTTTTTTTAAATAAAAGAGATGAAGTAATAGTTCCTCAATATAGTTTCTTAATGTATAGAATTTATGCAAAAATAGTTGGTGCTAAAGTAATTTTTTCTAAAGAAAAAAATTTTAAAATTTCTACAAAAGAAATTTTAAAAAAAGTTTCTAAAAAAACAAAAATAGTTTTTCTTGCCAATCCTAATAATCCAACAGGAACTTATATTTCTAAAGAAGAGTTATTGGAATTTAGAAAAAAACTAAGACAAAATATATTACTTGTTGTTGATGACGCTTACTTTGAATATATGCTAAATAAGGATTATATGTCAGGAATAGATCTTTTTAAAAATAAGAGTAATGTATTTATATTAAGAACATTCTCGAAAATATATGGATTAGCAGCATTAAGAGTAGGCTGGGGATATGGAGACAAAAAAATAATTAAAGAACTTTATAAAATAAAACCACCTTTTAATGTTAATAAGATTGCCCAAGCTTGTGCGAAAGAGTCATTAAAAGATAGAAAATTTTTAAAAAAGTCTGTTAATCACAACATTTTTTGGTGTAAAAGAATTAAAAAAGAATTAGAAAAATACAATATAAGTACAAATGATATTGGTCCGAATTTTTTTTTATTAAATTTTAATAAATGCAAGTTGTCAGCAGATAAAGTTGAAAAAAAACTTGAAGACTACGGAATTATTTTAAGAGAAATGAAGTCTTATGGAATTAAAAATTGTTTAAGACTAACAATTGGAAGCAAAAGGGAAAATATAATTTTATTAAATAAAATGAAATCTATTTTTAAACATGTTTAAAAAATTATTAATTATAGGGTGCGGATTAATTGGATCTTCGATATTAAGAGCATGTATTAATAAGAAAATTTCAAAAAAAATATTTGTTTATGAAAAATCAAAAAAAAATATTTCTCAAATAAAAAAGATAAATTCAAAAATAACTTTTTTAAAAAAATTGGATCAAAAATTATCAGATATTGATATTGTTATTATATCAACTCCAATGAGCCAATATGAAAAAATTATTCCAAATTTAAACAAGTTTTTAGGAAAAAAAAGTATAATCACAGATGTTGGTTCAACTAAGCAAAATGTATTAAATTTAAAAAATAAAAAATTAAATAAATCTTTAAACTGGATATTAAGCCATCCCATATCTGGTTCAGAGGTAAGTGGTCCCGAGTACGGTTCAAAGAGCTTATTTATAAATAAATGGTGCATTATCATTAAAGACAAAAATGTTAAAAAACAAAAAAAAATAATCCAATTTTGGAAAAAACTCGGATCAAAAATAATTTTAATGAATCCAAAAGATCATGATAAGATATTTGCATTAACTAGCCATCTTCCACACTTAATCGCATACAATTTAATAAAAACTGCTCAAGATTTTCAAAAAAAACAAAAAAAAAATATTATTAAATATAGCGCTGGTGGGCTAAGAGATTTTTCTAGAATAGCTGCTTCAAATGAAATTATGTGGAGAGATATTTTTTTTAATAATAAAAAAAATATGATTGATGCAATCAATATATTTATAAAAAATTTAAATTCGTTCAAAAAAAATATAAAAAATTTAGAAGATAATAATTTGAGAAAGAAACTCATAAATTCTAAAAAAGTAAGACAGCAAATAATCAATCTAAAACAGGATATTGCAAAGCCAGATTTCGGAAGAGAGTAAGACTAAATTCGAAAGATTTTTTTTACCTCTAAATTTGTAGTTTTTTTAATAAGTCTAATAGTTTTGTTAATACCCATAACCAAAACTTTTTTTCTTGGTCCATATGCATGAATTAACTTCTTTGAGTTAATACAAATTGCAACGTGTCCTTTCCAATAAATAATATCACCAAGTTTAAATTTTTTTATATTAATACCTTTTCTAAATTTTACTTGATCAACTGTGTCTCTTGGAAAAAACTTATTATTAAATTTATAAAATAATTGTATTAATGCAGAGCAATCTATACCATCATAGGTTTTTCCACCCCATTTATATTTACAATGTAAGAATAGTTTAAGCATTTTAAGTATATTTTTATTTTTATGATTAATGGGATTAATATCTTTTGCCTTTATCCATTTATTTTTTTTAAACATTACATAACTTTTTTTCTTTTTTAAAATCTCAATTTCACTTGAAAAAGTTAAAAATTTATTTGATTTTAAAATTTTACTTTTTAAAACTTTTATTTTATGAGTAGCTTTTATTTTTTTTTCAAATTTTTTTTTTTTTATAAAACCATGATATCTATCGTAAGATGTTCTTATTTTAAGAAAATTCTTTACTTTTCCTAAAACTTTAAATTTTTCACCATAAATAATTTGTGAACTAATTTTAGAATTGTTTGATGGATTTTCGAATATATTGATATATGGATAATTACAAAAAAAATTATTTTGCACCAATTTTTACTTTATTCTTTATAAACCATAAGCAAATTAGAGATGGTATAACCATTACTGTTGTTAATACGAAAAATGTTCCCCAGTCTCCATTTAACCAGTCAACCAATGCTCCAGAAGATGAAGCAAGCGTTGTTCTTCCAGCTGTTCCAATTGAAGCAAGTAATGCATATTGTGTTGCTGTATAAGTTCTATCAACTAATAATGATATAAAGGCAACAAAGGCAACTGTTGCGAAAGCAGCTGTAATATCATCAGCTACTACTGCAATTGCAAATAATAATTCAGATTTTCCTGTCCAAGCAAGAATTGCAAATAGTAAATTAGTTAGAGCCATTAAACCTCCGGCAAAGAACATCGTTTTGATAGTTCCTGCTCTCATAGCCATTACACCTCCTAGCAACGTGAAAACAACTGTTGTAATCCATCCAAGCCCTTTGGAATAAATTGCAATCTGACCTTTGGAAAATCCAATTTCTTTATAAAAAACAATAGACATACGTCCAAGAAATGCTTCTCCAATCTTAAATAAGAAAACAAAACCTAATATCCCTAAAGCAATAGCAAATCCATTTTTTCTAAAGAAACTAATTATGGGCCCACCAATAGTTCCAGTAATATAAGCTATGAACGTAGTTACAATATTTCTTGAACCAAGTTTTTCTTCTATCAGTTTGTCAGTTTCTCTTTGCTTTGATTGTCTGTCAGTTTTTATTGGTTCATGGACAAACATCAAACCTATGTTCATTAAAATTATTACAACTCCCAATACTAGAAATGTAGCTTGCCAATAATCAGAAATGCCAGCATTTTCAAAATATTCTGCAGTAAATAAAGCAACAACTCCTCCTAATTTATAGCCTGTCCACCAACCAACTACAGCCATAGCAGCACCAGCTGCCATAGATTTTCCTTCATTTGCATTTATTTGTTCAATTCTTAACGCATCAACTGTTATATCTTGTGTGGCAGATGCAATTGCAATAATTAATCCAACAGTAATTAGAAGTGCTAAGTTTTGAGTAGGGTTTATAAAACTCCATACGACCAAACTTACCAAAATTACAATTTGCATTAAAACAATCCACCCTCTTCTATGTCCAAGTTTTTTAGTTAATAATGGTATTTGAATCCTATCTATTATCGGTGCCCATAAATAATTAAATGCATAAACACCAAATATTAAACCTGCCCACCCAATAGTTGATCTACTAAGTCCTTCTTCTTTTAACCATAAACTTAAACTACTTGCTATTAATACCCACGGGAATCCACTTATAGCACCAAGAAGTAAAATTCTTACCATTCTTATATCTTTGTAAACAAACAAAGATTCTAACCAGCTATCCGTTTTTTTATTCATCAATATTTTCTCCAAAAAGAAGGTATAAACAATACTAATACAGCAAACAATTCTAATCTACCTAAAATCATTGCAATACTTAAAATCCACTTAGAAAAATCAGATAATTCAGAAAAATTTCCATTTGGACCTATAATTTCACCCAAGCCAGGACCAACATTTGATATTGATGTAGCAGCAGCAGATATAGCTGTAATAAAATCTAATCCATTAATTGATAATAAAGCTGTAACGATAAAAAAAATAAATATATACAAAAAAATAAATGAAATTATTGAAGACATAAATTTTTCGTCAACATTATTTTTTTCATACTTAACATGAAATATTCCTCTTGGATAAATTATTTTTTTTAATTGATTTGTTATAAATTGATACAAAATTTGTACTCTAAATATTTTTATACCACATGCAGTTGAGCCCGCACACCCTCCTATAAACATTAATATTAAAAAATACATTAGTGGGAAAGAACCCCATTCGCTAAAATTTTGTGTGACATATCCCGTTCCAGTCAGAATAGAAATTACATTAAAAGTAATTTCTCTATAGTTTAATTGAAATATACTTTGATTTTTTATTGATAAATAAACAAACATTAAAAGCACAGAAAATATAATTATTTTAAAAAAAGTTTTTATTTGAGTATCTTTTAAAAATATTTTTTTATCTCCATTTAAATATTTAATATACGCAATAAATGGCAAGCTTCCTAAAATAATAAATATCATTGATGTAAATTCAATTAACGCACTATCAAAATAACCAATTGAATCATTATAATTTGAAAACCCTCCAGTTGCTATAGTTGTCATGGAGTGAACTATACTATCAAAAAAACCCATTCCAAAAATTTTGTAAAATAATGCACAAGCACCGGTTAGAGCAATATAAACTAAAATTAATCTAATAGAAATTTCTTTAGATTTTGGCAAGATTTTTTCTGGAGTGTTGCTTGTTGAAATTACAAATAATTGCATACCACCAATATTCATAATTGGCATTAATGTTATCGCCATTACGATAATTCCTATCCCACCAAGCCACTGTAACATCGCACGCCATAATAAAATTGCTTTTGGTGTTTCATTTAGATTGGTTATTATTGTCGATCCAGTTGTTGTTATACCTGACATACTTTCAAAAAATGCATCAGCAAGACTCAATTCTATGCTGGAAAATATAAATGGAAGTGATCCAAATATTGCTATATTTAACCAAGATAGAGCAGTAAGAAGAAAAGCTTGTGGTAAACTAAGTTTTTTATTGTGATCAAGATTAGATAAAAAAAATAATACACCAAATATTATTGTAATTACTCCTGAACTTATAAACCCTGAGTCTAATTGATTATAAAAAAATTGAGCCAAAATAGGCACTATCATTGATAGCCCCAAGATAATTTGCAAAACTCCTAATGTAAAAAAAACAGTTTTATAATTGGACATTTTCAATGAACATTATTTTATGGTAAATAAATTTCAACTCTATAAGAGTTATAAAAAACGTTATTTTATAAGTTGTTTACATTGTTGTGATAGATAAAGCTAATATAGAAAAGACTAATGCTTGGCCCTTTGTAGAAGCTAAAAAAATTCTCAAAGAGAGAAAAAAAGATATTGAAGCCAAAGGCAAAATAACACTTCAAACTGGTTATGGTCCCAGCGGCCTGCCTCACATAGGAACCTTTGGTGAAGTTGCCAGAACATCAATGATTGTTAACGCTCTTAACCAACTTACTGATCTACCAAAAGAAATTATAACTTTTTCAGATGATATGGATGGATTTAGAAAAGTTCCCGAAAATGTTCCAAATAAAGAAAAGTTAGAAAATAATCTACACAAACCTTTAACCCAAGTTCCAGACCCTTTTGAAAAGTACAAAAGTTTTGGAGAACACAATAATGAAATGTTAAAAAAATTTTTAAATAAATTTAGTTTTAAATATACTTTTAAAAGCTCAACAGAGCTTTATAAATCTGGATATTTTAATTCCACTTTAAAACTTATATTAAAAAATTATCAAGGAATAATGGATATAATTATTCCAACGCTTGGAAAAGAAAGACAAAAGACATATTCTCCTTTTCTGCCAATTTGTCCAAAAACAGGAACCGTTTTAGAAATACCTATTTTGCACATTGATGAAAAGAATTCTAAAATTACTTTTGACAATAATGGAAGTAAATTAGAAAAAAGCATACTGGATGGAAACTGTAAGTTACAATGGAAAGTTGATTGGGCAATGAGATGGTATGCTCTTGATGTTGATTTTGAAATGTATGGTAAAGATCTTATTGAAAGTGCAATACTATCAACTAAGATAATAAGATTATTAGGCAAGCCCAACCCAGCAGGTTTTGCTTATGAATTATTTTTAGACGAAAAAGGTGAGAAAATATCTAAATCTAAAGGAAATGGTATAACAATAGATGAGTGGTTAGAATATGCATCACCAGAAAGTTTGTCACTTTTTATGTATCAAAATCCAAAAAGAGCAAAAAAACTTTATAAAGAAATAGTTCCAAAAGCTGTTGATGAATATCTAGACTTTATTGAAAAAGGAAAAATTCAAAACAACTTACAATTATTGTTAAATCCGGTATGGCATGTCCATAATGGGCAAATGCCATCTGAAAATTTAGTTATGCCTTTTTCTATGTTGTTAAATCTTGTTGAAACAAGCAATGCCGACTCCAAAGAACTATTATGGAAATTTGTAAGAAAACATAAAAAAAATATTTCTGAAAAAAATTATCCTATATTTGATAAATTAATTGAATATGCAATTAAGTATTTTAACGATGTAATAAAATCAAAAAAAATATACAAAAAACCTAATAAAGAAGAAAAAAATGCTTTAGAAGCATTAATCAAAGCTCTAGATAATTGCGATGACCACATGCAACCAGAAGATATTCAGACAAATATTTACACTGTTGGAAAAGAAAATGGTTATAAGGAAAACTTAAGAGAATGGTTTAAATTAATTTATGAAGTTATATTTGGAGAAGAAAATGGCCCTAGAATGGGTTTTTTTATTAGTTTTTTTGGAGTTAATGAAACTAAAGAACTTATAAAAAGTAAATTATATAATGTTTAAAAAAATAAGACCTTTAATATTTAAATTTAGTCCAGAAGTTGCTCACTCTTTAGCAATCAAAACATTAAAATCAAATATAATACCATCAAATAAAGCTATGGATACATCTATTTTAAAAACTAAACTCTTTGGTAAAAATATTAAAAATCCAATAGGAGTAGCTGCTGGATTTGATAAAAATGCAGAAGTTTACAATCCTTTATTTAATCTGGGATTTGGTTTTGTTGAAGTTGGAACAATTACTCCCAAGCCCCAATTTGGAAACCCAAAACCAAGAGTCTTCAGATTAGAAGAAGATAATGCTTTAATTAATAGACTAGGTTTTAATAACTCCGGATCAGAAGAAATTAGTTCTAGAATAAAAAAAAATTTAGCTAATGGTTTTTTAGGTATAAATATTGGACCAAATAAGGATACAGACAACAGAGTAGAAGATTACTTAAATTGTTTTAGAAAATTTCATAATCTTGGTGATTATATAACTATTAATATTTCATCTCCAAATACAGAAAACTTAAGAGATTTTCATAATATAAATGAACTAGAAGAATTATTAGACGCTATTCAAAAAGAAAAAAATAATTTAAAATCTAATATTCCAATAGCAGTGAAAATTTCACCAGATATAGAAAATAATAAAATTGAAAGTATTAGTGAAATTTTGATTAAATATTTTGTAGATATTGTAATTATTTCAAACACTTCTGATGTGAATAGAGATAATTTAAATAATATTAATAAATTAGAAAAAGGTGGTCTATCTGGAAAACCCATTGAAAAAATTTCAAATGATTTAATAAAAATTTTTTTTAAAATAATTGGAAAAAATATTAAAATTATTGGAGTAGGAGGTGTTGACTCAGGAAAAAGTGCTTTAGAAAAATTATTAAGTGGAGCTAGCTTAGTTCAACTTTATACAGGTATGGTTTATAATGGACCTAATATAGCTTCGAAAATTAGCAATGAATTAAATGATATTCTAAAAAATCAGGGAATTAAAAATATTTCTGAAATAATAGGAACAAAAAATTGACCTTGACGAGTTAGATCTTAGATCTTATACAGTCACATAATTTTATGTCTAAAAAATGTGAACTTACTGGAAAAATACCTCTAAAAGGCCATAACGTTAGTCATGCTAACAATAAAACCAAAAGAAGATTTTTACCAAACTTAAAAAAAGTTAAATTTAAAAGTGAAATTTTAAGAAAAAATTTAAAGCTTACAGTATCAAATGCTGGAGTTAGATCTGTGGATAAGAAAGGTAGTTTTGATGAATTTCTTAAATCGGTAAAGTCTAGAGATTTATCTTCAAGGTTAAAAAAACTCAAAAAATCATTGATTAGTAAATCAGCTTAATGAGTAAATCATTTTTAATACTCTCATTTTTTATGGGAGCAGTTGTTCTATCTTCAAATTTTTTAGTTCAATATCCCATTAATTATTATGGGTTAGATGAGATTTTAACTTATGGAGCATTTAGTTATCCTATAGCATTTTTAATAACTGATTTGGCTAATAGATCGTATGGAAAGATAGTAGCTCGAAAAATTGTTTATTTAGGTTTTTTATTAGGTATTTCATTTACATTATTTTTTTCAACAAATTACTCAGATTTGATTTCATTAAGAATTGCCGTAGGTTCTGGATCAGCTTTTTTAATTGCACAACTACTTGATATTCAAATATTTGATAGATTAAGAAGAAATAAATGGTTTGTCGCTCCATTATCATCATCTATTTTTGGTTCTGTTGTTGATACTTTTTTATTCTTTTCAATATCTTTTGCAGGCACTGGTATACCTTGGATTACTCTGTCTTTAGGAGATTTGGGTGTTAAACTTTTTGTTGCTTTAGCTATGTTAATACCTTTCAGATTATTATTGAATACTTTTAAACCTGCCACTTAATAAAAAAATTTAAAGGATAAAATTTTATAAGCTAATTTTGCTACCAAAAAATTATATGAATTAAATCCTTTTATAGGTGCAAGTTCATTTATATCAGCCCCAACTACTTTTGAATTTTTCATTGCAATTTTTATAATATTTAAAGTCTCATCCCATTGCAAACCTCCGGGTTCAGGTGTTCCAGTTGCGGGCATTATACTGCTATCAAAACCATCAACATCAAATGTTAGATAAACAGTTTTATTTTTTATTAAATTTTTAAACATTTTTAAATTCCATTTATGTTTATCTTTTGCCCAAAAAATTTTTATTCTTGACGTATTTTTTTTTAAAAATGGGATCTCACTTTTAGATATATTTCTAATTCCAAAAGATATTAGTGATACATTTTTGTAATCTAAACATCTTCTAATAGCTGAAGCATGTGAGTACTTTTCTCCATTATAACTTTCTCTTAAATCAGCATGAGCATCAAAATGTAAAATGCAAAGATTTTTATATTTTTTTGTAAATGGATAAATACATCCTGGTGTAATTGAATGTTCTCCGCCAAGAGTTAATGGAAATATATTTTTTTTTAAAATATCCTCATTAATTTTAGATATTTTATCTAAAGCTTTGTTGATATTTTTGTCAATTTTAAATGGTTTAAGAGTTTTAATACCGATTCTTTTAAATGGTTCACAATTCAGCTCCTCATCGTAAAGTTCTACTTGATGTGATGCTTTAATAATTTCTTTTGGTCCATTTTTGGTTCCGCCACCATAACTAACTGTTTTTTCAAGTCCAAAAGGTATTACAACAGCTTTTTCTTTGAATTTAAATTTATTATCAATTCCTAAAAAACCCTTTTTATTAGATAAAAACTTTAAATTATTTTTCATATTATATTTCAATTTCACCTCTTAAAAATGTAACTGCTTTACCTCCAATTGTAACTCTATCATCATTATCTGTACAATAAAGTTCTCCACCTCTTTCTGAGATTTGACGAGCAAGAAGTTCTTTTTTTTTTAAGTTTTTCGACCAATAAGGAATGAGTTCACAATGTGCAGACCCAGTAACAGGATCTTCTGGTATACCCAATTTTGGTGCAAAATTTCTTGATACAAAATCAACTTTTTTTCCAGGAGCTGTAATAATTACTGACGAATAATCTAGTTTTTTGAGTTTTTCCATATTTGGAGATATAGCTTTAATATCCTCCTCACCGTCAAACACTGCTACAGCATCTCTATGGCGATATAGTTCCTTCGGTCTTTTTCCAAGAGCATCAGCAACTTTATCCAAATTATTTTCAATTTCAGGATTTCTAGAAGGGAAATCCATTATATATAAATTGTTCTTATAAGTTACCTTTAGAGTATCTTTTATTTTTGTCTGAAATATTATTTCATTTAGATTTAATTTAAGTTCTTTTAAAATCACATGAGCTGTGGCGAGAGTTGGGTGTCCAGCTAAATCTAATTCAGATATAGGTGTAAACCAACGAATGTCAAATTCATTTTTATTTTTAATAAAAAATGCTGTTTCTGATAAATTATTTTCTTGAGCAATTTTTTGCATTATATCATCATCAATCCAATCTTCCAAAGGACACACAGCTGCAGGATTTCCATTAAAAATTTTTGAAGTAAATGCATCAACTTGATATAAAGGTATTTTCATTATTAATGATTATTAAAATTTATTATTTAAATATGTTTGAAAAGTTTTTTCTTTCCCTATTTTTCCAGCCAGCTCTATGATATGCATCACTTATAATTAATGGAAGAACACTAGTCGCTTCAGCAAAAACCATTTGCTCTTTTGTAATATCTACTTTTCCCCAAGAACTAGCTTCTTTTAAAGTTGAGCTACTACAGGCACCATCTCTTGAATCTGCAACTGTTATTTGAATAGCATATTTGTGCATATCAACTTCTTTTCCTAACAATTCTGCACAGATGACAGTATCTTGAATGAAATTTTTTGGAACACCACCACCAATCATAAATAATCCAGAACCTTTTGATTTTATTTTTATTTCAGTTAATTCTCGAAATTCTCTAATTGAGTCTATAGTAATATGTTTTTTTGGATTTCTTTCTTGATGCATTACTAGTCCAAATCCAGCGCTAGAGTCTGTAAAAGCAGGACAAAATATTGGGACATTATTATCATATGCCATTTCAATTAAAGACCCTTTCTTTTTAGCATTTGATTTTAAATATTTTCCTATTTCATTAATAAATTCTCTAGAAGTATAGCTTTTTGGTTCCAAATTATCTGCAATTTCACTAATTATTTTATCACACATTTGTAATTCATTTTCATCGATGTAAGTATCGTAAATTCTATCTATATAGTTTTCTCTTAATTCAGAATCATTTTGAAATTGAGATCCTTGGTAATGTTTGAAACCTAAGGCTTCAAAAAAGTCCATATCAATTATAGATGCACCTGTAGCTACAATTGCATCAACCATGTTATACTTAATCATATCTCTGTAGATGTGCATACATCCAGCAGCCGAAGTAGAACCTGCCAAAGTTAAAAATATAGTACAATCCTTATCTTTTATCATTTCATTATAGATATTGGCTGCGCTTGCAGTTTCTCTTGAAACAAAGGACATTTTTTCCATTGATGAGATTATGCTTCTTGCATCAAAGGAAGTTATATCTATGTGCTCAATTTCTTTGCTTAAAAAATCTTTTTTTTTATTATGGAATAAGTTTTTTTTGCCTGACATTAAGCAACAAGAAACTCTTTGTTAGTTTCTTTGCCATACATAGTCATAATTGGATCGTCTTCTACTTCAAATATATCATTTGAAAAAAATCCATTAAATTCAGTTCTAAATGTTAAGCCATAAGCTCCTAGTTGACCTAATTCAATAAAATCATTTTCTTTTATGTTGTTTGGCAAAATGAATGGACCTTTCATATAATCCATACTATCGCAAGTTGGTCCGTAGAAATCAAAAGAAGTTAATTTTTTTGAAATAGACTTACCATTTCTAATTATTCTCGACGGATAAACTATATTTGGAACACCTGCATCAAAAAGAGTACCGTAAGTACCATCGTTAATATATAACTTTTGTTTTTTTCTTAAATTAACTCTTACTATTGTTGATCCACTTTCGGCAACAATAGCTCTTCCTGGTTCACAAATAATTTCTGGAAGTTTTTTTAATTTTAAATTTGATAAAGCATCATTAATTTCTTTAAAATAATTACCTAGCGATTGTGGAATTAAATCAGGATATATAGTAGGAAAACCTCCTCCTATATTTATTACTTCAGGAATAATTTTTGTTTTTTTAATAATGTTCCCAATTTCAGCAATACCTTTAGTATAAGATATTGGATGCATGCACTGGGAGCCAACATGAAAACTTAATCCTATTTTTTTTGCATATTGCTTTGCTAACCTTAATAATGCAGAAGCTTCTGTTGGAATTGCTCCAAATTTTTTTGATAAATCTATTTCAGCATGTTCATTTGAAACTGCTACTCTTATAAATAGTTCTAAATCTTTTGCATGATTTGTACTTTCAATAATTTTAATTAATTCATCTTTGGTATCTAATGAGTATGATTTTATTCCATATTTAAAATAAGCTTCATGTATATTTTCTCTACTTTTAACAGTATGCATATATGAGCAGATAGCGTTAGGATTTATTTTCTTAATTGTCTCAATCTCTTTAATTGAGGCTATGTCAAAATTGTTGATTCCACTTTCTATAATTGTTTGTAAGACAATTGGATGTGGATTAGTTTTAACAGCATAAAGAATTTTCCCTGGAAATTTGTTTTTAAAATATTTCGTAGCCAATTGTATTGATTTTCGTCTAATACAATAAACCGGCTCTGTAGGTTTCAGTTGTTTTACTAATTCATCAACTGATTTAAATTTTTCCATTTATTTCCTCAAAAAAAATTTAACAAAAAAAACCGCATATCTGCTATGCAATTTCTATATAAATTCAGCATTTAGGGGATATGTTAAGTAAAGTAAAGTAAATAATATCATTGAAATAAAGAAAAACGTTTCCATATATAAGCCCATGAAAGAAGTTCAAAACATAAAAAAAATAACCGAATTTAAAGATAATTCGCTATTAATCGTTGATGATGATAATCCGTTTAGAGAAAGATTATCAAGAGCAATGGAAAAAAAAGGCTTCCAAGTCTCACAAGCAGAGAGTGTAAAAGTTGGGATAGAATCTGTTAAATTGAAAAAACCAGCTTTTGCAGTTGTAGATTTAAGACTAAATGATGGAAATGGACTTGAAGTTGTTAAAGAAATTCAAATAAATAATCCAAGTAGCAGAATAATAATGTTAACTGGATATGGGAATATCCCAACAGCAGTTGCTGCAATAAAAGAAGGTGCAATAGATTATCTTGCAAAACCTGCAGATGCAGATGATGTAGAAAAAGCACTTTTAGCCGATCCAAACACAAAAGCTCATCCTCCTGAAAATCCTATGTCAGCTGACAGAGTTAAGTGGGAACACATACATAGGGTATTTGAACTTTGTAATAGGAATGTTTCAGAAACTGCTAGGCGTTTGAAAATGCATAGAAGAACATTGCAAAGAATATTATCTAAAAGATCGCCTAGATAAATTTTCTAAATTTTGTAACTTTATTTGCTAGAATAGTTAATAGTAAAATTTTAAATAATTCAGCTAATAAAAATGGAAAAACACCTAGTTGAAAAATTGGCTTATCCCAACCGATTAAAGTTCCTAACCAGATCACACCAAAAAAATAAATAACAGATGTTGATATTAATATTTTTAAAAAATTATTTAAATAATTTGAATTGTATTTAAAGTAACCTGCAAGAAAACACGCAAATATAAATCCTATTAAATATCCCATTGTAGGCCCAACAAAATAAGCAATACCTATTCCTTTTTCTGGAGAATTAGAAAATACCGGTAGACCTGCGATACCTTCTAATAGGTACAAAAAGATTGTTGCTACTCCAACTTTGTAACCAAAAGAAATACCTAAAAACAATACAACAAATGTTTGCATAGTCATGGGAACTGGATAAAAAGGAATTTTAATTTTTGCAGAAATAGTTAATAAAATTGATCCTAAAAGTGAAATTAAAAAAATCTTAAATACCTTATTGTTTGATATTGTTTTTACAAGTTCCATAATTCTATTTTACATCTTAAAAAATAATTAATCTAGTTTTTTGTTAACCTTAAAAAAACATCTTCAAGATCACCATCATCAGTTGAAATATCAAATATTTTTACATTTTGGGCAATTAAATAATTAATTATTTGGTCAATATTAATTTTGCTTTTTTCATAAGAAACACTTAATCTACTATTTTCATTAGAAATGACTTTTAATGATTTTAAATCATTTTCATTAATATTTGGTTTTTTATCAGTAACAAAATTGACAATCTTTGTTTGGATTTTATTTAAAAGGTTTTTTGTCGTATCTAAAGCTACCAATTCACCATGACTTAAAATTCCAATTCGATCGCACATTTTTTCAGCTTCTTCTAAATAATGAGTTGTAAGAATTACTGTTACGCCTTTCTTGTTCAATGACCTTACATTTTCCCAAAGTTGTTGTCTTAGGTCTACATCAACTCCGGCTGTCGGTTCATCTAGTATTATTACAGGTGGTTGATGAACCATCGCTTTCGCTACCATTAACCTTCTTTTCATTCCTCCAGATAAACTTCTTGAATAACTATTTGCTTGATTTTCTAAAGACACTAATTTTAAAATTGTGTCTGTTATCCTATCTTTTTTTTTTACACCGTATAATCCTGCCTGTAATTCTAGCAGATCTCTAGGTCTAAAAAATGGATCTACATTTACTTCTTGAGGAACTATTCCAATAGATGCTCTTGCTTGTCTAGGATTCTTATCTAAATCAAAACCCCAAACATTCACTTTACCTTCACTTTTAATAACTGATCCTCCAAGGATATTAATAAATGTGCTTTTGCCCGCTCCGTTAGGACCAAGCAATCCAAAAATTTCACCCTCTTTCACTTCTAAGTTTAAACTTTTTAAGGCTTCAACAACGTTTGACCCTTTTTTTGAATAAGTTTTTTTTAAGTTTTTAACATCTACAACGTTTTTTTTTTCCATATATGGTTATACATTTATAACATTGAGAGAAATAAGATAATATTATTATTATGAGTAATATAAAAAAAACTGATCATTTTTATTTAATAGATGGATCAGGATATATATTTAGAGCTTATTATGCCTTACCACCATTGACTAGAAAAAGTGATGGACTTCCAACAGGTGCAGTGAGTGGATTTTGTAGTATGCTCTTCAAACTTTTAGAAGATTCAAAATCAGATCTCAACTTGGAAAAACCAACTCATTTTGCAGTAATTTTTGATTCAGCTAGACAAACATTTAGAAATGAAATTTACAGCGATTATAAAGCTAATAGATCAGAAGCTCCTGATGATTTGGCTCCTCAGTTTGAGTATATTAGAAAATCTGTATTAGCATTTAATTTACCATCAGTTGATCTTCCAAACTATGAGGCAGACGATTTAATTGCAACCTACGTTGAAAAAATTCTTAAAAAAGGTGCAAAAGTTACAATAGTTTCTTCGGATAAAGATTTGATGCAACTTTATAAAAAGGGCGTTCGAATTTTCGATCCTATGAAAAATAAATTTATTTCAGAAGATGATATAATAAATAAGTTCGGAGTGGATGCCTCAAAAGTAATCGACGTTCAATCTCTTGCAGGAGATAGTAGTGACAATGTACCGGGAGTTCCGGGGATAGGCATAAAAACTGCTGCTGAATTAATCAATAAATATGGAACTTTAGAAAAACTCTTAAAATCTGCTCACGAAATTAAACAAAATAAAAGAAGAGAAACACTTATAGAAAACAAAGATAAGGCTTTGATAAGTAAGCAACTTGTTACATTGAAACATGACTCTCCTATAAAAATAGATTTAAGTGAATTTATTTTAAAAGAAATAGATAAAGATAAATTATATAAATTTTTAAGAGAAATGGAATTTAATAGACTATTAAGTTCTGTAATTTCAGCATATGGTGAACCTAAATTATCAAATACAACAACAGAAACAAAAGTATTAGAAAAACAAAAACCAATTAATAATAAAAATTATTATTTAATCACTGACACAAAACAAATAGATCTATGGATCCAGGAAGCAGAAGAAGCGGGTGAAGTTGCCGTTGATACAGAAACAAGTTCTTTAGACCCTCATCAAGCTGATTTAGTTGGAATTTCACTTTGTTCAAAAATTGGTAAAGCTTGTTATATCCCAATTGGCCATGATTCTTCTCAATGTATTAATAAAGATGTTGTTATTAAAAAACTAAAACCTTTATTGGAAGATCCAAGTGTTAAAAAAATTGGTCAGAATATAAAATTTGATTTTATAGTTTTATTCAAACATGGAATAAATATTTCTTCAATGGAGGATACTATGCTGATGTCATATGTTTTAGATGCAGGAAAAAATAGACACAATATGGATACATTATCAGAAATTCATTTAGGACATAAAACTATTTCATTCAAAGAGATAGTTGGTACTGGAAAAAAACAAATAAATTTTAGAGAAGTAGAGATCAACAAGGCTAAAGATTATGCCGCAGAAGATGCGGATATTACTTTTAGATTATACAAAAAATTTATTAAAAATCTAAAATTAGAAAAGATGATCAATATTTACGAAATATTTGAAAAGCCATTAATAAAAATTCTTGCTTTTATGGAAATAGAAGGAGTTGAAGTTGATAGTAAATTTTTAAAATCATTGTCTTTAAAATTTGAAAAAAAAATTAAAAATCTGGAAAAAGAAATTTTCAATATTTCTAAAAAAGAATTCAATATTGCTTCTCCAAAACAATTAGGAGAAATAATCTATTACGATCTTAAGATTGCAGGATTAAAAAAAACAAAAAAAGGAAGCTTTGCAACAAGTGCTAGTGTTTTAGAAGATTTGGCTTTTAAAGGACACAAATTTCCAAAGTTAGTTTTAGACTGGAGACAGGTTTCAAAATTAAAGAATACCTATTCAGATGCATTGCCTGAACATGTCAACCCAAATACTAAAAGAGTACATACATCATTTTTATTAGCAGCTACTACAACAGGTAGATTGGCATCAAGTGATCCCAATTTGCAAAATATTCCTATAAAATCAGAGGATGGCAAAGATATTAGAAAAGCTTTTGCTGCTAAAAAAGATCATTTATTAATTTCTGCTGATTATAATCAAATTGAAATGAGAATTTTGGCAGATCTTGCTGAAGTTAAAGAGCTCAAAAAAGCTTTTAAAAATAATGAAGATATCCATTCTTTAACTGCAAGTCAGATTTTTAATATTGATATAAAAAAAGTCGATCAAGATCACCGAAGAAAAGCTAAAGCAATAAACTTTGGGATTATTTATGGCATCTCACAGTACGGCTTAGCAAAACAAATTAATGTATCTAATTATGAAGCAGAAGAATTTTTAGAAGCATACTTCGCAAAGTTTCCCGAGATCAAAGTTTACATGGATAACACAATTAAATTTTGTAGAAAAAGTGGATATGTAAATAATATTTTTTGGAAGAAGATCTCATTTTAATGGCATAAATGATAAAAACTTTAATGTAAGAAACTTTCAAGAACGTGCAGCAATTAATGCTCCAATTCAAGGATCTGCATCAGAAATTATGCGATTAGCAATGATTAGATTAGAAAAAAAATTAACTGATAAAAAAAATAAAAAATCAAAAATGTTATTACAAATTCATGATGAATTAATATTTGAAGTCCCAAAAAGTGATGAAAAAACAATAACCAAGGTCATCAAAGAAGAAATGATGAGCGTAGCTAAAAGTGATTATCATTCTTTCTCTACACCCTTAACGGTAGATGTTAATATTGGTAAAAATTGGGGAGAACTTCATTAAAACTTTAAATTGCCCAAATTTAAACAATTTGGTATTTTTATAAATGACTATGAAACATACAGTTGCACTTATAGATGATGATAGAAATATTCTCACAAGCTTGAGCATAGCTCTTGAAAAGGAAGGATTTAATATACAAACTTATCTCGATGGAGAAAGTGCTTTAATTGGTTTATCAAGAACACCTCCTGATTTAGCTGTGGTAGATATAAAAATGCCAAGAATGGAAGGAACAGAATTATTAACAAAACTAAGAAAGAAAACTTCTTTACCAGTAATATTTTTAACATCAAAAGACGAGGAGGTTGATGAATTATTAGGTCTTAAATTAGGTGCAGACGATTTTGTAAAAAAATCTGGAGGATTCTCAACAAAAGTTTTGATAGAAAGAATTAAAGTACAGTTACGTAAAAAAGATACCAATCTTGAAGATAATAAAAATATTATTAATCATGGTAAACTCAGATTAGATCCAACCCAATTAGAATGTGAATGGGATGGAAAACCGCTTCCAGATAAATTAACTACTACTGAGTTTTTAATTGTCCAAGAATTAGCAAAAAGACCAGGAAATATTAAAGAAAGATCACAATTGATGGACGTTGCATATAGAGAAGACACTGATATTGAAGATAGGACTATAGATAGTCATGTAAAAAGGATTAGAAAAAAATTCAAAAAAGTAGATAATGACTTTTCAGCGATTGAAACAAGATATGGGAGTGGGTATCGCTGGAATGTTAAATAATGTTAAGTCGTTTTTTAAAAAATTTATCTATTTTAAAAAAATTTCTATTTATTAATTTTCTTGTTTTTTTAGTTATTGGAATTTTAACTATTTTTTATTTAAATAGTATTAAACCAACTATTATTAAAGCCAAAACCTCTAATCATGTTAATGTTTTAAACAATACTGTTGAAAATTTAGATAGACTAGGAATAAAATTCAATCAATACGATATTAAAAAATTTTTATTTTCAACTAGATTTCTTTTTCAAAATTTAGATAGGGTTCAAATTTTTAATAATAATTTTGAATTGATTGGAGATACTGATACTTTAGATTTAGATCCTAGAGCATTTTCCCAAAAACTTGAAGTAATTGAAATGAATGATTTGAATGAGGATCAAATTCAAAAAAAAGTAGAAAAAAATGAGACAACTAGTAAAAAAAACTCATTTATTGACTCTGATTTAAAAATGTATTCAAATTCTAACAATTTTGGAGAACCTTATTCTTTTACAAACGAAACCTACGATCAGTTTTTGTTAATAACTATAAAAAACGTTTTTATTGATAATGAAAATGTTGGCTATTTAGCGATTATCGAAAATGCTAATGATGTAAAAGTTGCAATCACTGAAAGAAAAAATTTTATAATCAGGACTGCAATATTAGTAGTTATAGTTATTTTAATATTTTCATTTGTTTTAAATAGATATTTTTTAAAACCAATAAGAAACCTAGTTACTTATACAAAGATTATAAAAGATAAAAGTGACGAAAAAACAAATATAGAAAATATTAAAAAGAGAAATGATGAGCTAGGTGTCCTTTCTAATTCACTTGATGAAATGACAAATCAGCTCAATAAAAGGATAACAACTGCAGAAAACTATTCTACAGATTTACTTCATGAAATTAGAAATCCTTTAGCATCATTAAAAAGTGCATCAGATATAATTTCTGAAACAGAAAACAAAGAATTAAGAAGTAAATTAGTTGGAATTGTTTCTCATGATGTTGAAAGAATTGAAAGATTGATTACAGATTATTCTCAGATGTTAAAAGATGAGGCTGCCATTTCATCAGAAAGAATGAAAAAAATAAATTTAAGTGATATTGCTAAATCTGTAGTAGATGATTTTAATAGTATTTATGAGTCAAAAAGATCAATTAGTATTAAATTAAAAATTGATGGTGATAATGAATTCAATATTCTTGGTATTGAAAATAGAATTGAACAAATAATTGCTAACCTTTTAGAAAATTCGATTTCGTTTAGTGAAAACAATCAAGAAATAATTGTTGAGATATCTAAAAGCCAGAAAGATAAATTATCATTGATTGTTATTGATGAGGGCATTGGATTTAGTGAAAAAAACACGGATAAAATTTTTAATAGATTTTATAGCAATAGACCTGAAAAATTTGGAGAACATTCTGGTTTAGGTTTAAATATAGTTAAAAACTTAGTTGAGCTTCATAATGGGGAAATAATAGCTACTAATAATATAAATAAGGGAGCAAAAGTTGAAATAATTCTGCCCGCGATTTAATGATAAGTTGATTATTTTTTATAATATTGTTAGAAACCCGACTTTACTTGAAAGGACTGTCAAAAATGAGCGATTATAAAGTTAAAGATATAAACGAAGCAGAATTTGGAAGAAAAGAAATCTCTTTAGCAGAGACTGAAATGCCAGGCTTAATGGCATTAAGAACAGAATATAAGGGAAAAAACCCTCTTAAAGGTGCAAGAATTTTAGGATGTTTGCACATGACAATTCAAACAGCAGTTTTAATTGAAACTTTGGTCGATCTTGGTGCAGAAGTAAGATGGTCTTCATGTAATATATTTTCTACTCAGGATCACGCTGCGGCAGCTATAGCAAAAGCAGGTATTCCTGTATTTGCATGGAAAGGTGAAACTGAAGAAGAATATTGGTGGTGCGTAAAACAAACAATCGAAGGTAAAAAAGATTGGAAACCTAATATGATTTTAGATGATGGCGGTGATTTGACTGCTCTAATGCATAAAGAATATAA